>JABXIK010000008.1 GCA_013373125.1 Gammaproteobacteria bacterium
GCAAATACAGTGGAATAATATAATTCAGTATTTTCAAGAGCCTGAGATTGCGGATCCAATGGGTCCAATGCCCAAACATCGATAGCAAAGCCACTGGCGTCACGGATAGTGCTAGGCCCTAGAAATGGCAAGATCAAATAAGGGCCAGAATCCACGCCCCAAATAGCTAATGTCTGTCCCATATCTTCATTATGTTTAGGCATACCTAAGTGGCGCGCCACATCAAAAATACCCAGTATGCCGATGGTACTATTGATCAAAAAGCGGCCAGTATCAGACAAGGCTTGCAAAAATTTGCCTTGTGCAAGGTCACTAACGACGATAATAGGCTCCCCTAAATTACTAAAAACATTCGTAATCGCGTCATCCACAACCTGAGGGGTCACATTACGATAAGCCTGAGCCAAAGGTTTTGCCGTGTAATAATCCACGGTTTCGTTAAAGGCAAACACCTTTCTATTCCATGACTCCCAAGGGTCACGTTCATCAGCGCCATAGGCTAAACCCATTACACCAACTAAAGAAAATAGTGCCACAACCCATTTTGCCAAACCCATAACCCATCCTTAAATCAAAAACGGAGCCATTTAACCAAGGCTTGAATATAAACTCAATGAAACACCTAATTTCAGAAACAAAAAAGCCCCTTTATAGGGGCTTTTGAATCAGGGTTTGATTTAGAATTTGTGTTCTAAACCAAATGCAGCCTGAAGTTCAGCATCTGCTAAGCTGTCATCATCATACTGGTTAATGTAGAAATAAGCTTTTGTCGCCTTAGCTAACTTGTGGTCAACACCAAATGAAACTTGTTGAGCACCAGTGGACTTTTGATCACCGGCTTCAACTTGAACTTTGGCTGTATTTGCACCCATTTTCATAGACGCATTCACACCATATGCCAGTTCATCATCAGCAGCAGCCACATCATCGCCATCTACTTGGTTTACGATCGCACCAAATGCCAAGTCACCCATATTATAAGTACCAACAGCACGTACGATTGAATTGTTAGAACCAACCTTAGTATCATAAGCAACTGCTGCATACAAAGCATCTTGACTAAAGGTAGCACTTGCTGAGTATCCATCGCTTGTTCCATCTTCTGCAAAAATTACAGATGCAGAAACTTGAAGCCCGCTCATTTTGTCCGTGGTGTAGTTCAAAGTATTACCTAAACGGTTGTCACCAGAAATAACTGCTTTCATATCGAAAACGTCATTGAATAGATCAAATTTACCTTGAGCTTTTTTCAATGGAGTATCCATTGTACCCATTTTCACTGTACCCAATCCTGAGTACTGAATACCAACAAAAGAATCACGCTGCTTTAATACTGTTCCATCACCATCGATATCAGTTTCATACTCAACTTGATAGATAACTTTAGAACCACCTAAGTCTTCAGAACCTTTTACACCTAGACGGCTAGCATAGCTCTCAACACCACCTTTTTCGGCAGTATCATCATAACCAACAGCAACATTCATTTTTCCATAAAATTGGCTTTCCGCTTGCGCAGTCGCAGCTAGGGCCATAGACACAGCAACAGCAATTAGGGGCTTTTTCATAGAGTTCACCTTTTGTTTTCTTGTTTAAGTGACAGTTATATTACAAACCCTATATGACAGATTTGTTACATTCTTTCACTTAAATGACAGATTGATGAATTTTTTATGGTAATTATATGCTCAAGTGCGCCAATTACCTGCTTATGCCTAAAATATAGACATAGATTAGGGAATTAACACACTTGTTTTATAAAATTAGGGGAATATGACCTAATGAAGGGCAATGTTAGTTGAGAATCACACTCAAGTTGGTACAGATCATCTACTTAGTAGAATTAGGCTTTAGCTACAATATATCTAGATAAAAAATAATCTAGGCTTACAAATTTACCCGCGCCCTGAAACAACAAAATCAAACACATAATGAGATAGGTTGTAGCCCATTCGATTCCGTTATTACTAATGACGAAATTACCTCGGCTTGTTAACCAAGAATAATTCCCATGTTCTTGCAAAATGTCTTTAGCAAAATTCAAACGGCGCATCACATCATCGATATCCTGCGATGCAAACGGCGAACTTGGATCTGCCACCGCCTGCCAACCATTTGGCCAATGCACTGCGAAAATCGCTACTAACATGGTGATAATTAATGGAATGCTTACTAAGCGCACCGCCAACCCTAATACAAGAAATACTGCTGCACCTATTTCAGTTAATGTCGCCAGCCAAGCCATTAATTCGGGGAAAGGCAAGCCTAGCCCCCACTCTGTATTTCCAAACCAGGCCGTAACGCTATCTATATCTTCTAATTTATTCATACCCGCCATCCAAAAAACCGGGGCAAGATATAAACGCAATGCTAACAATCCAATAAAATCAAATTTAGTTATGCTATTGTTGAAAGCGTCTAATTTTTGATACAACACAGCCATATTCATATATTTAAATCACCTTCAGTAATTTTTTTTGATTCCAGTCCTCAATAATCGCAATAGCACCTGGCAACAGCTGTTCTATCGACAGACCTTGCTGGACCGCTAAAGATGAGACTATTTCCTCTACTGTGCAGGATTGATTTTGTTTGATGGCTTCAAACAATAAATAACTTAGCGGGTTCAGTTCGATAAATTTCACCTCATCTTGGCTATTCCGGTAAACCAGTAAAAATGCAGCCTCTTTATTCATCTCAACATCCGCCGAAATTTTATGTACTGGATATTCATAAGCTTGCAACCAAGCACATTCAATCGATGTTAACACCGAGCTTTGCGATTCAATGAATTCAATACGCAAAGCTTCATCATTTGAGGTTTCAACGTAGGCATCAGCGAATAACTCCATCCACTCCCAGTGGGCCAATGAATGACCATACTCTGGCAACATGGCACTAGCTTGAGTGTCTGTTTCGATAAAATGTAAAAACTCTTCACTGATTTCTAAAAAATATGGGGTTTCACATGCATGCTTTATGAAAAAAATACGAATCAAATCTTGCCAAGTATTCTCTACCAAGCATTCCTTTAGAACTGGAAACGTACCTGCAATAAAGCTTTCAAGATTATTGAAAAATAACTCTCGGTACACTGCTAGACGGCGATCTTCAATATTATCAATAGATTGTGCTGTTTGATTACGAATACGATCTGTAAACATTTTTTGGATATGTGCAAAGTCAGGCATAACACACCTGTTGTCTTTGCTTAATTTCATCTACCTCAGCCAGCAATTCAGACATGGGAGGGAAATTGAAATCTCGCTCTAAAAGTGTTGGTTTAACCCCATGTACCTCATACGCTAACGATAATAAATCCCAAACATCCGTTTTGACGGGTGCGCCATGGGTATCGACTTTTAAATCATCAGCTTCGTCGAAATGTCCGGCGATATGTATATATTCTATAGCCGATTTCGGCAATGCTTTAATGAATTGCTCTGCATCGTAGTGATGGTTAATGCTATTCACATAAACATTATTTACATCTAACAACAAACGACAGCCCGACTGCTTCACCACTTCTTGAGTAAACGTTAATTCATCCATATCGCCAAATTTGGCATAGGTGGAAACATTTTCCAAAATCAATGGCCGCTCTAGAATATCTTGGACTTGCTTGATTCTTTGTACCACATGCGTAATAGCATCTTGCGTGAATGGAATAGGTAGCAGGTCGTACATATGTCCATTGTGTGAGCAGTAGCTCAAGTGTTCACTGTAGGTTTGAATTTGATGGGTATCTAAAAACGCTTTTATATCTTTAACAAATGCCACATCTAAAGGGTCAGAGCTGCCAATAGATAATGACAAGCCATGACAAGCAAATGGAAAGCGTTCGGTTAATGCTCGAAACGCTTTTCCAAAGCGGCCACCAAGGTTAATCCAGTTCTCCGGAGCTACTTCAAAAAAATCCACTTGGTCTTTTGTCAGTTGAGACATTTCATCCAACATGCCTCGACGTAAACCCAAACCTGAACCAGTTATAACCATGGTGATCCCTTACAACTTAAGATTTGGCGCCGCACTTACCTTCGCCGCACTTACCTTCTTTCTTGGCTTTGCTTTCACCACATTTGCCTTCGCCACACTTGCCTTCTTTATTAGCTTTGCTTTCACCGCATTTGCCTTCGCCGCATTTGCCTTCTTTATCCATTTTGCTAGAGCCGCATTTGCCTTCACCGCATTTACCCTCAGCCATCACCTTGTAACCGGATTCCAGTGATTGCGATGTGAATGGATTTTCCGCTGCAAGCGAAGTACTTGCCATTGATGCTGCTAATGTTGCGCCCAGAGCCATTGCTAATGGTTTCATTTGTGATTTAGCCATGAGAGTCCCCTCGTATAAGCCTATTTCAATGAAAATAGCCCGTCTATTTTCATGCCTTTTTGAGCAAGGACTATCAAGATAGTTCATTTGAAATCAAAAAAAAGAGGCCAAAGGCCTCTTTTTCAGTTTTTGACGGGTTAAGCCCAATTAGCGCTTTTCAATCACAACACTACCAATAGAGTAACCAGCACCAAAGCTACATATTACCCCTTTTTGACCAGGCGTTATATCCGCCTTATGTAAGTGATACGCAATCACAGAACCCGCTGAACTCGTATTCGCATAACGATCCAGAATCACAGGTGCTTCCACTTCATCGGCTTCACGACCCAGTACACGCTTAGCAATCAACTGATTCATGCTTAAATTCGCTTGGTGCAACCACATACGAGTAAGGCTACTGGCTTGAATGTCCAATTCCTCTAAATGAGCGCTGATCTGTTTTGCCACCATCGGGCAGACTTCTTTAAATACTTTGCGACCATTTTGTACGAAAAGTTTATCCGCTTTACCCAAACCAGACTCATCACAACGATTTAAGAAACCTGCGTTGTTACGAATGTTATTTGAAAAAACCGTCTGCAGCTTGGTTCCTAACACCTTAAATTGATGTTCACTAGTGGCAAGATCAGCATCTTCAAGCACAATCGCGGTACAGGCATCACCAAAGATAAAGTGGCTATCACGATCACAGAA
>JABXIK010000034.1 GCA_013373125.1 Gammaproteobacteria bacterium
CATTGCACGCACTTGGCATGTATCCACCTGCCCTCAAGATTTACAGCTATCGCCTGATGATCAATGGCTAAAGCTCGATATCATTAAGGCAAGCGGTACACAAGTACACTTTCGTGCGTATTTTAAAGATGATACGGACTTTTGCGTGTTGGATGAGATCAGTGATTTTAAACAAGAAAACAACCATTGGGTTTATGTCTCTGGCAAAACACAAACTCATACCGTTCAGCTTGGACGTAACGATACGTGCCTATGTGGCAGCGGTAAAAAATTCAAAAAATGTTGTACAGATAACAAATACTAATTCGCACGATTGAAACCCTTCAATAAGTATTTATACTGCGGCTAAAAAAATTGAAACGGATTTTCAATGAACCAAGCCCTCACACCCAAGCAAATATTTGCCATTCTCACCCCTTTCATTCTTTTACTGGTTGGATACTTTTGGTTATTAGCTAAAGCCAACGAAGGCCCAATGCCTTTGATTCTCAAGCCTAGCAATCAAGACAGTGTTATGTTGCCGTTAAGTACAGGCGAGATCTTTGAGTTCGACAGTAATGGAAAATTGCTGCGCCAAATCCATGTTAAAGATTTAGGCATCGATGAATTCCATGGGGATATTGCTTGGGTCAATCCAGATGAAGTCATTATTTACGGCGGATATAGCGGTCGTAGCTTGGCAGAGAACTTAACCAGTTTTGCACGCATCACCCCCAATGAAACACAATCAACCCAACAAGGCCTTTGGCGTTGCGTTATTTCGCAAAAACAATGTGAGCCATTTACCCATGAGCTCAACACCATGAAACACACGTTTCATATGACTTATGATGAAAGCTATGAACACCTGTATCTCGCCAACACTAATCATCACACCTTGTACCGCTTCAATTTGCAAGGAGAGTTATTAAGTAAAAGCCAAGAGGGCCAATTAAAATTTCCTAATCAAGTGCGCATATTCGCCAACCAGTTATGGGTTGCCAATACTAACCAACACAAGCTGAGCTACTTCCCATTAGGCTATGACTCTCTTGATGAGTCACAAGGGGAAATTACCATTCACAATCTTTCTCCTTGCTTAAAAACAAGACATCCTGTGTTCAATGCATTCTCAGAAGAACCACACTGCTTCCCTAATGCCTTGGCCTATGTGGATAAAGAAATTTGGTTAGGCGTTGCAAAAAATAATATGGAAGAAGCCGAAATTCAGGTTTTTAGCACCACAGGGGAGTTTGTAAAAACCTTAGATTTATCCCAAGCAAAAACCACACTGAATCTGACTTATGATCCGGACCCCATTAGTTTTGTACAACTAGGTCAATTTGTGGTTTTTAGTGATTTAAATAACCGCGCAATTTACCGCTTTGATTTACAAAACAAACAATGGTCAGCACTAGACATTGAAGGCGTTACCACAAAATTACGCGCCAGCTTTGAGGACAAGCAAACCTATATTTACCTAAGCTATGGGGTTATTGCTTTGTTTGTCGTTCTCGTGAGCATTGGGCTTATCATCGGCCTGCAACAGCATTTACAGCAGCAAAAAGAAAATAAAGCATCCCAGCCCAATGAACACTCGGAAAATCATTCGACTCTACCTGTGCCTCCCACCAATCCTTATTGGTTTGATAAAAATAAAAAAGTCAAACGTCTATTGTTCATCCTAGGCGGGCTCGTGTTGATGATCTTAGCATTAGCCACCTTTATATTTCTTGAACTGGATGTGAAGAATAAACTGGCTGACGATAGCAGCGAGCTGCCTTACTTTGTTTTATCGTTTTTGAATATCATTATCTTGTTTACCTACGTGCTATACACCCAGCAAAGCAAAAAATTGGGCATTGCTGGGCGTTTATTATTGGTTGAAGCAGCAAAAGGAAAAACCGCCATAGCACCGCTGGAGCAAAGCTATTTTGTGAACAAGCGCGGCATATTAGTGGAAGATGTGTTTTTCCCGTTAGGCACGGATCAACTCAAGTTTTTAGATAAAATGCAATACAAAACCTATTTGAAACCGCGGTTGCCTCAATTACAAACCATGAATGAATGGGGCTACTTCAAATACCGTCTAGCCAACATGAATCAAGAAGCTTGGATTACCTTATTACTGACAATCCCGATGCTTATTATGTTAACGCTAGCGGCTTAATGACCTAGCTAACCAATCCTCAACGGCCTGACCCGTGGGTCCAGGCCATGATTTGAGTTTATGTTTAGGAATGATTTTCACCGCATCTAATTCATGATTCAAACAAAGCTCGCCTTGAGCTTTCACACTGTAAGCAATAATTAATTGGTTTTTAGCATGAAACATATAATGCCCAACCCATTTTGCATCATAGGCCGCTAACCCAAGTTCTTCTTTGGTTTCGCGAATGGCGGTATCAATTGGCAACTCATGGGGGTCCACATAGCCTGTGATCACACTGAACATGCCTTCAGGCCAAGCCACATTGTGCGCAAGCACGACACCTTCAGGCATTTCCACAATAACCGCTACCACGGGCACCGGATTATTAAAGAAAGCGAAACCACACTGAGCGGCACAGACTTTCACAACCTGTGCGTCAATTAGCCTGTCCTTGATTTTCGCCCCGCAGCTGGGGCAATACACATATTCCACTGATTTAAACTGACTCATGATGCCTCGTTACCTTCCAAACATGGGCTAATTAAAGCCGTTGGAACCAAATCCAATAAACTCACCCTAATCTGACAGACTTAGAATTTGAATACATTTATCTATCTTGGCGTTTATGGCAAGGTATAGCGCCGAGTGACCGTTTAACCTTTATTATGAAGTCCGCATTTCGATTCACCATTGCATTCAGTATTTTATTGCACTTATTGGTGTTTACCCCATGGCTGCTCTCACCTTCCACACCGAAGCCAATAGTTGAGAAGCCGCGCACAATCACCTTTGATTTACAGCCAAATTATCAACAGCCGTTGGATATGCCGCCCCCCCCAGAACACATGGAAGACGACATTACCAAGGCCAATACCAGTGACGGTGAAACTCTGAGCAAACAAACCTCTCAAAACCCGAGTCAGCAGAAAAAGCAGGTGGCGCAAAAGCCAATAACAGAAACTGAGAACAAGCCTCAACCCGAAGTCATCACCACCCAGTCTCAAGGCTTAATGCTGAGTGACTTTCTCAAAGCACAAGAAACCGCTAAAGAGACACTTGCGAAAAAAGGCCTGAACATGAGTGAGCTAGATGAAGAAGAAAAAGCGCGCTGGTTCAATGAAGTACTCAAGCGCATTACCGAGCAAGTGAACTATGTTTGGGTAAAGCCAGAAGGCTTATCCAGCAACACCTGGGGAGTCATTCGTTTAGATATCGATCGCCACGGGTACCTGCTAGATGCATGGGTACACCTACCCAGTGGCAATGCCCAACTGGATCGTTCCGCCATGCGCGCAGTAAAGCAGGTATTTCGCTATGACATTCCGCACTCGGAGAAGCTCGCCCGATACTACCAACACTTAGAGTTTCGATATCGAGGCGACGAGCAAGAAGGTTAAGTTTAAACAATGGGCCTTAATCGCGGTCTTTCGGTGTGGACATGCCTTTTAAGATCATGCCCCAAGTGCCCATGCATAGCCCAATGATGGACAGCAGCATGCCACCATTCACCCAAATGCTGTAACGACTCATGAAAGACACAAATTCATGCTTGTTCACTTGGTCGCACACGGCCTTGGCGTAATCCCAACTGCCACCACCATCTAGACAACGAGCCACGTCCTGCGCCTCGATCATATAAACCGTCACTAACAGCACACAGGGTAAAAACAATAAAATCATGCCCCAACGCAACATTTTGTACTCCTTTTATTAGCACTTTTAAGCATATCGCAGGAAATTAGCGGAAACAGTCCGTCACAAGCATTGCATTATCCCATAGGCCTAGGCAATAATGGCCATCAAATACCAATATAAAAACAAAAAACTGAGTATTGCCTATGAAAACCCTATTCAAAACGGCACTGACCTTATTATTGGTGTCAGTTATCTCCAATGGCGCCCTTGCGGACACACAAAGCGATCAATTATTAGCCAAGATTGACGCCGATATCAGCGCGAAGCGTCTGAGCACACCCGCGAATAACAACGCCATTGAAAAAATTTGGCAGTTTAAATCCATTGCCCCTTACGATCAGCGTATTAACAGCCGCGTTTATAAGGTGGGTAAAATCTATGTGGATTTAGCCAACAAAGCCATTTCTGGTAAAAACTATACCCAGGCACAATTGTACTTGGATAACGTATGGATGCTGGCCTACCTTACGCCAGGTTTGGAATCTGCGCAGGACAAACTCGACAAAGTCTTTAACGGCACAGCCGTTGCCAAAGCAAAACCAGCTGCAAAACCTGTAACGGTTGCTAAAAAAGAAGATACCTCTGCCGCAGACAAGGCTAAACAAGCAGCACAGGCGAAAGCGCAACAAGCCGCCCGCGAAAAAGAATTAGCCGCAGCACGAGTCGCGAAACAAAAAGCCGAGAAAGAAGCCGCCGATCGTCGTCGTGCCGCTGAAGAAAAAGAGCGTAAGCTTGCGCAACTGCGTAAAGAAGAACAAGCAAAACGCGAAGCAGCAGCAAAACTGGCTACTTTAAAAGCACAACGTGAAAAAGCCAGCGCCGCAGCCGTAGCCCTAAACAAAGCAGAAGAAACTTCTAAACCCATTGCAGATTTTGACTTAGACCAAGACTTAATTGATGGTCGTGAGACTCGTCAGATTCGTACTGCGCTGCAACCTATTTGCCAAGAGATTGTGGATAACGAAGCGTCTGTTGTACTGCACACTCGCACCACACAAGACTATCGTTGGTTAACCGTTCGCTTAACCCTGTGTGTACGTCGTATCGATAAGAACTTCCGTCTACGTCACAGTCATCAACAAGTGGCTGATCAAGCGCCAAGCATAAGCTTGCACCCTGGTCGTAGCATGTCACTGTTGAAAAAAGTACGCAGCTAAAAACCGTCAAATAGGCAGACATAAAAAAACCGGCAATCGCCGGTTTTTTTATGTCTTGTGTTGTGGATTCAAATCAATATTAAGATTGAGCGTAAGCAATGCGTTTAATATTTAACAAATGCTCGTAGCTCACATTATCGCTGGTGGCACCGCCCCCTTGGGTTCCACAACCTAGGGTCCAAGATAATTGCAATCCGTTATTGGCACCGATACAACCCAAAGTTCCCGCGCCATTCACCAACACACGGCTCACATCAGCACACTGTGCATAGGCTTTGACCAATTCATCATCTTGACTGTGGATAATAGCCGTATGACCCGCCCCCTCATCCGCAAGAATGGTTTTGGCTAACGTCATGGCCTGCTCATCACTTTCGATCTTGGTAACAGACAACACCGGCAATAGTTTTTCTTTTAAAAGCGGTGTGTCTGGTGCTTGCCCATAAGTCTCAGCCAGAATTAGCTTCACAGGGTAATCACGTTTGATGCCTAATTCATCACACACATCCTGCGCGCTTTTACCCACAAAGCGGCTGTCTAGGTGCCCGTCGGGAAAAACCACATCTAATAACGCATGAATTTCAAAGTCATTAAATACTGCCGCACCCGCTTCGATGGCAGAATGTAAGAACTCATCGTAAATCACACTATCCACTAACAAGTTATTTTCTGAACCACACACGATGCCGTTATCAAAACTTTTACTGAATACCACATCATTTGCTGCTTTTTTCACGTCACAGGTTTTTTCAATCCAAACCGGCGCATTGCCTTTACCCACACCAATAGCCGGCGTACCGGATTGATAGGCTGACTTCACCATAGATGGACCGCCCGTAGCCAAAATGAAGTGCACATTTTCATGGGTCATAAACGCTTGAGTTAATGCACGGGAAGATGGCAATTGTGATGTTTGAACAAGATTAACCGGCAGTTTTAATTTCTTTAAAACATTTTGGATAATCTCCACAGTTTGATTACCCACATTTTTCGCTTTGCGATGACTACTGACAATAATGGCATTGCGCGACTTCAAAGCGATTAAACATTTAAAGGTTAAGGTTTCCACTGGATTGGTCACGGGAATCATGGCAAAGACCACCCCCATACTGTTGGCCAAGCCTTGCGTACCATCCTGGTTTTCAATGATGCTGCCCACACCAGGCTTGCCTTGTAAATTCTCAGCAACCGCCAGCGTACCTAATTTAATTTTTTCAATTTTATTTTCTAATACGCCCATGCCACTTTCTAACACAGTGAGCTTGGCTAAATTATCCGCTTGTTTATTCACCGCTTTAGCAATGGCCATAATGGCATCGTCAATTTCTTTTTCGCTTAAGGATTGAATGGCGGCATGAGCTTCATTGGCGCCACTAACCATGAATTCCACTTCTTTAATAGGCGCCTGATTCAACGCAGTATCCACTTGTTTTTGCAGTGTCACATCAAACTGCTTAGCAAGAGACCCTAGCATTACTTGGTAAAAGTCCGGCTCACTTTGAAGTAATTGGCGTAACGCCTGTAACTCAATTGCAACGTACTCGATGTCACAATGGGCGATGAAACTGTAGGGGAATGGAGTCGCACTTAATAATTCTTTAGCGCCAATGACATCACCGGCGGTAAAGGTAACGGGTAAGCGTGCGCGGCGATCCAGTTCGGGGTCTTGTACTTCCAGCTGGACTTCACCACTGATCAAATAATAACAGTGTGAGCCATTACTTCCTTGTTGTGCCAAGTATTCACCGGCTGCCAGTTTATGGTGCGTTTGCCCGCTTATTTGATCCAATGCTGGGCGAATATCTAGAGTTTCCATCTTTCCTTCCTTAGTAAGAGTGTTGTCACTAAATGTCTTAGACAATCTAAGCATAAAATACTTGTAAGAACAAATCATTAGATTAGAATTACTTCTCATAAATAAAAAGAATATTGGATAGAAATCATTCTCAATAAGGAAGGAAAGATGGAACGCTTAAATCGGCGAGAGGTGGAGCAAATACTCGGTATTTACCCCCCTTTTAGGATAAAGGACATGATCATGAATCCGGAACAAGAAGTTCTCGAAGTTCAGATCGAAGAAATGAGTAGTAAATCCCGTGGACTTTTTGCGGGCTCCAAACAACGTATTCGTAAGGTTCGATGGCACCATACAAAGACTGGTCGCTTCGATACCATTATCGAAATGCAAGCATCGCACCAAACGTTCTCAAAACAGCGTACGTTAAATCCACCAGCCTTTATTGGTCCGGAACACAGCAAATACACGTATCAGCTGCAACAAACCGTATTACTGGCTGCCAGTAAGCAACTGAGTTCAGATACGATTCAAAGTATCACGGGTATTGATCGAGCACTGGTTAACGAAATTATTTCTGATAACCAAGCCGAACAACAAGAAAGCCAAATTCAAAGCCAGTTGCCACTGCAAACCGACCCTGTTTGGCGTGCCATCATCAAGCATGAAATCAGTTTCAAAACCAACTTGCCATCTTTGAAGTTCTTAATTTCTCGTTTAGAACTTTCTTGCTTCAACAGCAAAGATGATCCCAGCGTGGTGCAAGACGCAGTTGCCACATTACGTCAGTTTTTCATTAAAAACCGCTCGCAGTTAAAAAGTGAATACGCGCAAATTGGTGTAATTGAAAATAAAGCACCTGAAAAAACTGAAAGCAGCACGAACAATAATAATCAAAACAAAAAAGTCACTCTGACCGTCGATCATCCAATATGGCACAGTATCTTAAGCGGTGAAGTAGACCTCCTATCTAAAAATACCGGTTTTAACCTTTACATCACACAGCTTAAAAGCTTGTATCGTAAAATGGATATCAGCCAAGATGAAAAATATCAGATTGCTAAAGAGCTACTGTCATATTTGAAAAAGAACATGGCGAAACTCAAGCCAGAACTAATGTCTATTTCAAAAATGGTGCGCCAATTAAATGAGCAATCCAATGACCTTGAACTACCTGATAGTGATCACGATATTTGGAGTCAAATCATTCAAGGGAAAGTCTTTATTGAATCCGGGCAAATGGCCTTAAAACTATTATTAGTAAAAGCCCGTACCAGTGAAGACGAACAAGAAGCACGCGAAATGGTTCAACAATATTTTGTGCGTAATATTCGTGCTTTAGGTAACGAAATTAAACAGATTGAACAACACCTAGCCGTGGCCAGCTAAGTTTATTTCACAGAATTAACGAGTACTTTATGTCAAACATTTCTATTACAAGTCAGTTGCTAGACTTAGAGAGCACCATTGAACGTATTGAGTCCGGTGAATTTTTAATTATTGCCGCTGACGAATCATTATTAACTCAATTACCAAGTGGTAACTGGATCGGCGGTACCATTCCATACTTCATGAGCGACGAAGGTGGTCTTGTGAGCAAAGAAAAAATCTTTGTAAACGCCATCGAAGGGTTATCAGGCAACACCCAACCACGCATTACCCCATATGACAGCAAATCCATTTCCCGTATTGCTCAAGACGCACCGGATAATGGTTTTACCATTGCAATTTTACCAGCTGGCAGTGATGTGCATGCGGAATACGCGCAAAACGCACCGGGTTTTCCAAATATGTTCTTCTCACCATTAATTGGTTGGATCGCTGGCGTGCATTTAGATGACGTAGCCAACAATCAAGCTAAAACGGTATTTGGCCCTGGTGCCATGGCCATGGCCGATAAAGCGGTTGCCATGCACGTACCATTACCGGCAAGTCAGATTGCCAATATTCACATTGTGAACCTATTTGAACAAGGCAATGGGCCGAAAATTGTGTTCCCGAAAACGGGCTTCAACGTAGACACGTGTTTAGTGGACGGCGTAGAAACCAATCTTGCCCAATACATCACCAGTCAAAATATTGATACACGCTTACCTTTAGTGGCGGATTACAATGGCATCAATGTAAACGTATCAATCCAAGCTTTAAACGGCGGCGATGTAGCGTTATATGCGCCTGTGTTTGCGGATGTGGAATATCAATTCGCCACACCGGTTGCCGATTACATGAGCAGCTTTAACCAAGCCGTATCGAACCAAGAAACCGATAAAGCTTCATTTGGGTGTAACTGTATTTTGAACTTCTTATATTCAGAATTAGAAGGCAAGCAAACTGGAAACCTTACCGGTCCAATTACATTTGGTGAAATTGCCTATCAATTACTCAACCAAACCTTGGTGTACATGAGCATTGAAAACGCGTAAGCCTTTTTTAATGCATAAAAAAACGGCCTCAATTGAGGCCGTTTTTTTTGCTTAAAATAAATTAAGCCACTAACAAGTTTTCTTTCACCGCATAAGCCAAAGTGTCATCCAAGGCTTTCGCAAGTTTCTGCATCATCTCGTCAATATGCGCTTTGGTGCAGATCAACGGTGGGCAGAATGCCAATGACGAACCAGCAACCGCACGCGTGATCATGCCGTGGTTCTGACACGCCTGCATGGCAAAACCACCAATCACACCACCAGGGAATGGCTGACCCGTTTGTTTATTGGCGACCAATTCCAATGCGGCGATCATGCCCGCGCCACGAATTTCACCCACTAATGGATGGTCGGCAAATTTCTGCAGTTCACTTTGTAAATACGCACCCACGTCAGCGGCATGAGCAAAGATATTATCACGCTCATAAATCTCAAGGGTTTTAAGAGCAACGGCACATGCAACAGGATGACCTGAGTATGTATAGCCGTGACCAAACACACCCACTTGGCTTGAAGGTTCAATCATGGCTTCGTACATATCGCCACGAATCACAGAGGCACTGATTGGCATGTAAGCAGACGACAACTGCTTCGCCAAGGTCATCATAGCGGGCTTCATCCCCATAGTGGTGGAGCCAAAATCGTTACCAGTACGACCAAAGCCAGTGATCACTTCGTCCGCCCAGAACAAGATGTCGTACTTAGCTAAAATCGCTTGTACTTTTTCATAGTAACCCGCTGGCGGCACGATCACACCGCTCGCACCCGTAATCGGTTCTGCAATAAATGCGGCGATGGTTTCTGGGCCTTCTTCTAGAATCATGTTTTCTAGATTAGTGGTGATGCGATCCACGAATTGCGCTTCGCTTTCACCGTCTTTCTTACCACGATAATAATGTGGAGCATCGGTACGTAAAATACCCAAGGCTTCAAACGGCAAATCAAAATGCGTGTGATTTGGTGGCAAGCCAGTTAAAGATGCAGAAGCCACCGTTACACCATGGTAAGAACGATCACGAGCTATGATCTTAAATTTTTCAGGCTTACCAATCGCATTAAAGTAGTAACGCAATAATTTGATGTGTGTATCGTTGGCATCACTACCAGAGTTACCAAAGAATACTTTTGCGTTTTCCACCGGCACCATGGATGAAATCTTTTCTGATAGATCCATACCGACTTGGTGAGTCTTACCGCCAAACATATGTGAGTAAGACAGTTTGCTCATTTGCTCGTTGGCAGTTTCGATTAATTCTTTGTTGCCATAACCCAAAGACGTACACCAAAGGCCAGCTAGACCTTCGATATATTTGTTGCCATTGTTATCGTAAATATACACACCTTCACCGCGTTCAACGGTTAAGGTTTCCGTATTTTTTAAGTTTGTGGTTGGATAAATAATGGTGCTCATAGCGCTTCCATAAACCAGACTGGTTTTAAAATTGGCCACGTCACTGGTACGTGGCCATCGTTGTTTTCAATGATTACTTATTGATGCCGCCAATACAGATGTATTTCACTTCTAAGTAATCGTCTAAACCGTATTTCGAACCTTCACGACCTTGGCCAGATTCTTTCACGCCACCGAATGGAATGATCTCGGAACTGATCATGGTTTCGTTTACACCCACCATGCCGTAATCAATGCCTTCAGCTACACGCCAGATACGTGACAAGTTTTCACTGTAGAAGTAGGCAGCCAAACCAAACTCAGTGTCGTTAGCCATAGCAATCGCATCTTCTTCGGTTTTGAATTTGAAGATCGGTGCCACTGGACCAAAAATTTCTTCACGGAACACACGCATGGTGTCATCCACATTGGTTAATACGGTTGGCTCATAGAAATAACCGTTGCCACCTTTTGGCTGACCACCGGTTGCCACTACCGCACCTTGCTCTACCGCGCTTTGTACTTTAGCGTGGATTTCATTCATGGCTTTTTCAGTGATCACAGGACCGTGAGTGGTGCCGTCTTCTAAACCATTGCCAAAGTTGAAGTTCTTCACTGCTTCAGTGAATTTTTCAACAAACGCGTCGTAAATGCCTTCTTGTACTATCAAACGGTTTGAACAAATACAGGTTTGACCTGAATTGCGGTACTTAGAAACCAACGCACCTTGAACCGCTGCGTCCAGATCCGCATCGTCAAACACGATCACAGGGGCATTACCACCTAACTCCATGGACGTACGTTTAACCGTATCGGCACACTGCTTCATCAATAATTTGCCCACAGGAGTTGAGCCTGTGAAGGTCACTTTCTTCACGTCTACGTTAGAGGTCAGCTCACCACCAATGGCAGGGGCATCTAAACCCACAACCACGTTCAATAGACCATCTGGTAAGCCGGCTTGCTTAGCCAGTTCCGCTAATGCCAACGCTGACAGTGGCGTTTCCGCTGCTGGCTTTAATACCATGGCACAACCCACTGCCAATGCAGGTGCCGCCTTACGGGTGATCATAGCGTTAGGGAAATTCCAAGGAGTAATCGCACCCACAATACCCACAGGCTGTTTGATCACGATACCGCGACGATCCGGTGTGCCTTGCAAAACATCGCCATAAATACGTTTGCTCTCTTCCGCGAACCACTTGATAAAAGATGCGCCATACGCCACTTCACCTGCAGATTCTGCTAGGGTTTTGCCCTGCTCTAGTGTCATTAGCTTGGCAAGATCCGCTTGGTTCGCCATAACTAGGTCATGCCATTTCTCTAAAATCGCAGCACGAACTTTGGCCGGTTCTGCCTGCCATGCACCCATAGCCGCCTTGGCCGCTTCGATAGCGCGTAGGGTTTCTGCTTGACCCGCATCCGCTACCTGAGCCAATTCTTCACCGGTTGCAGGGTTCACCACCGCAAAGGTTTTACCGCTATCGGCATCGCACCATTGGCCATTAATGAAGAGTTGGGTCTGTAATAGACTTGGGTTATTTAGTTGAATGCTCATGTGAATTCCTTATGGCGTGACGCCCTTGCGTGAATAGGTCATTTATAAAGCAGTGTTTCTTTTGTTTATATAATGATTTAATAGACTTTACATTTAAATATTCAAATACAACCCATTTAAGCATCAGGTGATCCATGGGTCGAAAGAAAGCTGCCATATCCGGCCAATTGGCCGACATCGATTTACGCCTATTGCGTGTATTCAAATCTGTGGTGGAGGCCGGTGGCTTCACCGCCGCCGAACTTCAGCTGAATCTCGCTAACTCCACCATCTCTAACTATATATCTGATCTGGAAAAACGCTTAGATATGCGTCTATGTGAACGTGGACGCAGCGGTTTTAGCCTCACAACCCACGGCCAAGTGGTATATGAAGCGACTTTGGATCTATTGGGTGCCCTAGACAGCTTTCGTAACCGTATCAACCACAGCCACAACCGCCTATTAGGCCAGCTGCATTTAGGCTTTGCTGAACACATGCTAGGCGGCCATGACTCCTGCATTGTGACGGCGTTAGATCTGTTCAGCGAACAAGCGCCGGATGTAAACGTGCATATCAGCACCATGAGTTCCGATGAAATCACCACCGCCGTATTAGATAAAAAAGTGGATATCGGCATCACCGTACTCACTCAAGAATTTGATGAACTTAAACGCATCAATTTATTTGATGAACAAATGCTACTGTATTGCGCCAAAGGCCACCCCTTGTTTGAGCAAGATGACGCTCATATCACACCCGATGACTTACTGGATTATAAATTTGTGGAATCGCCACGACTGATGCCTGGGCGTGAAATGCACCCAGACATGTTGAAGTGGAACAAACACGCAAAGGCTCACCACCAAGAAGCCCGTGCCACGCTGATATTAAGTGGGAAATATCTAGGTATGCTGCCTAATCATTTAGTCAGCAACTGGGGATTACAGCAGCAGCTAAAACCTGTGTTGTCATCCCGTTATGGTTACAGCAATACCTTCAGTGCCATTTATCGCACCAGCCACTCTAATCAAATGATCATCGAACAATTTAGTCAGTGCTTATTAGATGCTCGCAAGCAAACCGCACATTAAAGATCGAGCCTTTTCAGCCACAGATTTTGTGGCGAGCACAAAGAAGGGGATTTTCGCCTATTATTACACTGGGCAGCGTCATATTAATTGACTTCTAACACGCTCTCGTTTCTGATCCGCTCAATCCCCAGGGATTATGCTGGATCTGCCAATATGCGTATTTCGCCAAAATATCCCCTGATGGGTATATCCAGCATGGTGGGGGGAGCAGTATCGTTACACCATAACAAAATCGAGCTTAACCCTAAGCTTATTGCCTTAATAGACTAACCTAGTTATGTCGGTATAACCCTAGGTCGAGGTAGAAACATGACAGCTCCAGAACATACAACTTCTTACTACGCCGCATCGGCCAACGACAAGAATTTGCGTGCATCATTAAACGACAACATCACCACTGATATTTGTGTGATTGGTGCGGGTTTTACCGGTTTGTCCACTGCGATCCATCTTGCAGAAAGTGGCTTTAAAGTAACCGTATTAGAAGCCAAACGCATTGGCTTTGGTGCCTCTGGTCGTAACGGTGGCCAAATCGTTCACTCATACAGCCGTGATATTGATTTCATCGAAAAGCACTACGGTAAAGAAGTGGGCACCGAGATGGGTAAAATGGCGTTTGAAGGCGGCAAAATCATTCGCCGTTTCGCCGAGCAATACAACATTGATTGCCACCTAAAAGACGGTGGTATTTTCGCTGCATGTAACGATAAACAACTACGCGAACTAGAAGGCAAAAAAGCCCTTTGGGAAGCCCACGGTCACACCGATCTTGAATTACTCAGTGCAGACAAAATCAAAGAACACATTGGCTCTGAGCGTTACACAGGTGGTTTGTTAGATAAATCAGGTGGTCACTTCCACCCATTAAACCTAGCTCTTGGTGAAGCTGCTGCGGTTGAATCACTTGGCGGTCAAATCTTCGAAGATTCAGAAGTCATCCGCATCGAAGAAGGCGACCAACCGGTAGTTTACACAGCAAAAGGCAGCGTAACCTGTAAATACATCGTGGTAGCGGGTAACGCATACCTAGGTGGCTTGATTCCAAAACTACAATCTAAAGCCATCCCTTGCGGAACACAGGTTATTGCAACAGAAGTACTAAGCGAAGCACAACAAAAAAATCTTCTTCCACAAGACAACTGTGTAGAAGATTGTAACTACTTATTGGATTACTACCGTCTTTCTAACGAAGGTCGTTTAATCTACGGTGGTGGCGTCACCTACGGTGCACGCGAGCCAAAGAAAATTGAATCTATGATCGTGCCAAACATGCTGAAAACCTTCCCTCAACTAAAAGGCACTAAAGTGGATTTCGCTTGGACGGGTAACTTCTTACTCACCCTTATGCGTTTGCCTCAATTCGGTCGTATCGGCAAAAACATGTACTACGCCCAAGGTTACTCAGGCCATGGTCTAACGTGTACGCACCTTGCTGGTAAAGTTCTAAGCGAAGTGATCCAAGGTGACAGCCAACGTTTCGACGTGTTTGCGGGTCTACCTCAATACCCATTCCCTGGAGGTCGTACTTTC
This sequence comes from Gammaproteobacteria bacterium, assembly GCA_013373125.1. Classification (GTDB taxonomy): domain Bacteria; phylum Pseudomonadota; class Gammaproteobacteria; order Pseudomonadales; family Oceanobacteraceae; genus Bermanella. The sequence continues at coordinate 14,753 of JABXIK010000034.1, forward strand.
CGCGTACCTTTCACCGCAATGGGCGCGTTCTACTACAACCTTCGCGACAAACTAGGCTTCTAATTCCTAGTCATCGTAAAAATACCCAGCTTTGCTGGGTATTTTTTTGTCTTAAATTTTCCCACCTCAACATTCATTGATTTGAAACAGCCTCTATTTATTTTCAGCCACTAGACTTACTATCAACTAACTTAGTTTCATTGCCATCATTAAGGATAAGTCATGCGCATATTGAGCTTGGTCTGTTGCCTATTCATCGCAGGTTGCGATTCGACACCCAATAGCGCCATCGCACTGGGCACACTAGAACGTGATCGTATAGCGCATACGGCTACGGCAAACGAAGTGGTTGTGGCACTCCCCATCGCTCAAGGTAGTCGAGTCAATCAAGGTGACGTGATCGTGCAATTAGATAACACCTTGCAAAGTGCGCAAGTGGATCGGGCACAAGCCTTAATGCAGCAAGCACAAGCCAACCTTGAAAAACTACGCCACGGTGCCCGTGCTGAAGAAGTGGCTGCAGCCCGAGCAAATGTTTCCGGCGCACGCTCTGCATTAGAAGAAAGCCAGGCCAGTTACGATCGTGTTTTAAATTTAAAAAACCAAAAACTCACCAGCCAAGCCGAACTGGATAAAGCCAAAACCAATCGCACCACTCGCCAAGCACAACTAGATGAAGCTTTAGAAAAGTTATTAGCACTGACTAACGGCACCCGCGAAGAAGACTTACGCGCAGGAGAAGCCGCCCTAAACGCAGCGAAAGCCTCTCTTAAAACCGAACAAAAACGCCTACAAGATTTAACCGTCACAGCCACACGAGATGGCATTCTGGATAACTTACCTTGGAATCTAGGAGAACGCGTCACCATAGGTAGTCCGTTAGCCATCGTGTTAGCCGGTAATGCGCCTTACGCACGCATTTATGTACCAGAACCCAAGCGAGTGCACATCAAAGTGGGGGATGAATTAAGTATTAGAGTGGATGGTTTGGATCGTGAGATTCAAGGCAAAGTCCGTTGGATTGCCAGCGAGCCTGCATTTACGCCCTACTATGCACTCAATCAAGAAGAGCGCGCACGCCTCATGTATCGCGCCGAAGTGCAACTTCCCGAAAGCGAATCCAGCTTACCAAATGGCGTACCGGTGCAAGTGGCTTTACCATGAGCAACGTCATCATAAAGGCCAGCAAACTCACGCGACACTTTGAACATGTTAAAGCCGTACAAGCTCTGGACTTAGAAATCGAACAAGGGCAAATCTATGGTTTTCTGGGGCCAAACGGCAGTGGTAAAACCACGGCTATGCGCATGCTCATTGGTTTACTTAGCCCTACTTCAGGTGAGATACAGGTGCTAGGCCACGCCCTACCCCAACAAGCCGAAGCTGTACGCTTGCAAATTGGTTACATGACACAAAAGTTTTCGTTATATGACGATCTGACCGTTTTAGAAAACTTAAAATTCATCGCCAATATTTATGGCTTGCCCGTTAAACACCAAAGCAAACGCATTAATGAATTATTAAGCATCTACGGTTTAGAAAAAAAACAAAGCCAATTAGCAGGCAGCATGAGTGGTGGCCAAAGACAGCGACTGAGTTTGGCCGCAGCCACACTGCATCACCCGAAAATTTTATTCTTAGATGAACCCACTTCAGCGGTGGACCCTGAAAACCGACGGGATTTTTGGGAACAACTTTTTGATTTAAGTGATCAAGGCACCACCATATTGGTTTCCACTCACTACATGGACGAAGCTGAGCGCTGTCATAAACTGGCCATTTTAGAAACCGGCATCAAGCGTGCAGATGGCTCACCACAAACCTTAATGCAAAACATGGGTGCTAACGTCATTGAAATTGAAGCACAAGATTTGCGTGGGCTAAAACAGTCTCTATTACCACTAGACGGTGTCATTTCCGCTGCGCAATTAGGTACGCGCCTGCGAGTGCTCATCAGCGATCACATTCAAAATCCAGTTGCATTCTTGCAGCAACAAAACTGCATTCATCCACAAGATGTATTAGAAAATGTACGTCCCAGTTTAGAAGATGTCTTCGTCACCAGCACAGGAAGATCAACACCATGACCAGCTGGCTTAGAATCAAAGCAATTTTCTTTAAAGAACTCATTCAATTGAAACGGGACCGCATGACATTTGGCATGATCGTCATGATCCCACTCATTCAATTATTATTATTTGGTTATGCCATTAACACCAATATTCGTCACATTCCTGCCGGTGTGGTCGACATGAGTCAAACTGGCATCAGCCGATTATTAATACAAACGGTACAAGCCACACAGGTGGTGGATGTACAACACTATTTTCAAAATGAAGAACAAGCTCAAGCGGCCATTGCCCGCGCGGATATTCGTGCTGTGTTATTCATCCCACAAGACATTAGTCAACGTTTGGCGCGACACCCAAGCGTCGGTTTAGGCACACCGGCATCGACCGATGAAGAAACCACCCGCCCCATTGCACAGTGGATTGTCGATGGTTCGGATACCATAGTGGCGGGTGCCATTAAAGGTTTAAAAGGTATGCCTTTAGTTGAATTATTGAATAAACCCGCTAATCGTAGCGTGCCAACCTTTGAAATAACGCTACTGTTCAATCCTGAGCAGCGTACCGTCGTCAACATAGTACCGGGCTTAGTGGGTATTATTTTAACCATGACCATGATTATGTTTACCTCTGCCGCCATTGTGCGCGAGCGTGAACGGGGCAATATGGAAATGCTCATTACCACTCCCGTTCGTCCTATCGAATTAATGTTAGGAAAAATTATTCCCTATATTTTTATCGGCAGCATTCAAGTGAGTATCATTTTGGGGCTCGGCTACACCTTATTTAATGTGCCCGTTAACGGCGGCTTATGGGATTTAGCTGGCGCCACATTTTTATTTATTACAGCAAGTCTCACCCTTGGCTTAGTGATTTCCACCATTGCTAAAAATCAATTGCAGTCCATGCAAATGACGGTATTTATTTTAATGCCGTCCATTTTACTCTCTGGCTTTATGTTTCCTTATGAGGGCATGCCTGAAGCTGCGCAATACATTGCCGAAGCGTTGCCTGCTACCCATTTCATGCGTATGATTCGTGGCATAGTGGCAAGAGAAGTGGATTTGTTCGCCATGAGTTACGACGTATACTGGTTAGCCTTGTTTACCCTAGCAGGATTAGTCGTGGCATCCCTGCGTTTTATGAAACGCTTAGATTAACTGCCATTGGGGATTTTCACTTAACTTGTTAAGATGCATGGATATTCACGGAATATCGAATTAAGGAAAGATATGAAAGCGATTATTTTCTCACTGTTATGTTTCACCAGTTTATTTTCCCATGCCGATCTATCAGATGATATTGAAGGGGTAATTTACAACAACCTGAAATTCACAATGGATGAGAATATTCCTGGGGTCATGAGTACCATCCATTCACAGTCACCGGCTTTTCTGGCCTCTCAGAATATGATGGAGCAATTATTTTCAGCTTATGAAATCAGCTTTACCATTCATAACATTAAAGTGATTGGTAGCGATGGTGACTACGCTTACGCCCGCGTTACCCAATCATCGAAAAAAGTCAGCGGCCCTGCCTTTCAAGACAATACTCTGGATATGCTACAGGTGTTTAAAAAAGAAGATGATCAATGGAAACTGTGGACTCAGGCAAATCTCGACATTAAATTTGATTAATGGATCTGACAAAAGTGTAAAATAAAAAAAGGAAGGCAATGCCTTCCTTTTTTATGGGTTTAAACAGTAAGCGTATTATTTCGCTTCTGCACGGCCCATAAATTTACGCTCTTCCACATTGATCTTGATGCGATCACCAGTGGAAATATGCTCAGGCACTTGAACGCTTAAACCCGTAGTTAAACGTGCAGGCTTGGTACGAGCCGTTGCCGAGCCACCTTTGATGGATGGGTCTGTTTCTTCAATGACCAATTCAACCGTAGATGGTAAATCCAACGCTACCGGTTGGCCGTTTACTAACAATACCATGATGCCTTGGGTGTCTTCGGCAATGAACAACAACTCATCTTCAATGCTGTCTTTGTTTAGGCTGTAAGAAGAGTAATCTTCGTTATCCATGAATACGAATTCATTACCATCGGCGTAAGAGAACATAGATGGACGACGCACCAAATCCGCAAGATTCAACATGTCAGAATCTTTGAAGGTTTCATCTAACTTGGCATTGGATACCACATCGTACATGCGCATACGGTACAAACTACCACCGGCACGACCTTGAGGAACCGAACGTTCGATATCACGCACAATGTAAACTCGACCGTTATAGTCGATGGCCATATTCTTTTTAATTTCGCTTGCTTTAGGCATCTTGAGCTAACTCTGGGTGTAAAAATCCGCCCGTATTATAAGCCTATCTGTATCTTTGCGTAATGGGGGCTTGTAAAAAATTCCCCCTGATAAGTACTCACCTCAGGTGTTGAGATGGGCCACAAACTTCCTGTTTTCAGCCATTAAGCTTGAGTTTGTAAACAAACTGACAGTCTTATCTTGAGAAGTTACGCACTATGCTGAACATAGGCCCAATAGAGGATTCACCATGAATACAGCAGCCAACTCTCGTTTCACTAGTTTAGAAGCCAGCACCCAAGAAGACTGGGATAACATAAAGCAACAATTCTTGCACTTTAGCGAATCCTTGCCGGATCGCATCATGGATCACTTGAAGCTTTTGGATGGCGATTTTGGTGGTTTTCCTATTGATCGCTACCAGCATTGCCTACAAACCGCGACTCGAGCATTACGAGACGGTCGTGATGAAGAATATGTCATTTGCGCCTTGCTGCATGATATTGGCGACACCCTAGGCAGCTTTAATCACCCCGATATTGCAGCCGCCATCTTGCAACCCTTTGTGAGCGAAGAGAACCACTGGATGGTGAAGCACCACGGTATTTTCCAAGGCCATTACTTTTTTGAATATTTAGGCATGGATAAAAATATGCGCGATCAGTTTCTGCAGCATCCTTGTTATGAGCGCACTAAAGAGTTTTGTGCACTTTACGATAACCCTGCATTCGACCCTGAGTACGACACCTTGCCCATGAGTGAATTCGAACCCATGCTAAGACGGGTTTTCGCCAAACCGCGCACCAGTGTGTATAAGGCGGCCATGGATTAAACTGAGGCTCAAACATTCAAGGAGGCGGATACATCCGTATCCGCTGACGCCCTCTGCCACCTCATTCATGACGCTAAAGCCTGCGCCATGGATAACAGTAAGGTTTCGGTTTGTTCCCACCCAATACACGGGTCCGTAATAGACAAGCCGTACTTTAAACATCCGTCATTATTGCACCCTGCCATACTTTGTTTGCCCGGCTCCAAGAAGCTTTCCAACATAATGCCGCTAATATCTTGATTGCCTGCTAATTTCTGCTGCACCACATTCATGGCGATGAGTGGTTGGCGATCGTGCTGCTTTTGCGCATTATCATGGGAGCAATCCACAATGACCTTAGGGTGAAGCGCATTACCCTGTTTAGCGCTTTGCAATTGCTCTAACGTCTTCGCGATACTCGCTGAATCGTAATTGGTGAGGTTTCGGCCACCACGCAACACCACATGAGTATCAGGGTTCCCTGGGGTATCTAGCATGGCGATGTTACCCTGTGCATCCACACCCAAGCAGTGATGAGAACGACTGGCTGAAATCATGGCATTCACAGCCGTATCCACTGACCCATCTGTGCCGTTTTTAATCCCCACTGGCATGCCCAAGTGGCTGATCATCTCGCGATGTATTTGCGACTCCGCCGTACGTGCACCAATGGCCGTCCACGTGATTAAATCGTCTAGGTACATCATGGTCATGGGGTTAAGCGCCTCGGTGGCCAAAGGTAAACCCAATTTAATTAACTCCAACATCAAGGCACGAGAGCGATTTAAACCTTGCTCGATATTGCCACTCCCATCCCGTTGAGGATCATAGGCCAGCCCTTTCCAACCCGTAGTTGTACGGGGCTTTTCAACGTAAGCGCGCATAACAATCAACATTGTCTCGCTCACTTTTTCACTTAGGGCTTGTAGCTTGCGCCCGTATTCCAAAGCGGCCTCTTCATCATGCAGCGAGCACGGGCCTGTAATCACCAATAAGCGATCATCTTTACCGGTTAAGATATCGCGCACCATTTGTCGTTGCGTCTCGATTTGTCGAGCAAGCTCTGATTTAAGTACGTGCTCAGCCTTTAGCGCTTGAGGCGAAGGCAGTGGCCGTACCGCCAATGTGGATGCCATGATGTTTTCAGTGGATTGCACTGCCGTAGATGCTGATGTCATGATTTTTTCCTTTTTGCTAATCCCCCTTTTTTGTTTGCCCATTGGGCCCATAAAAAAACCCCGACCAGCTGACTGCTAATCGGGGTTTCTTAGGCAGTCGGCTGATATTGCCGGGCTGCCTGTTAAATACTGATGAAAGCGTTAACGGTGGCCCAGCTGCTGGCTAAAATAGCCAAAATAAAAGGCAGCAGAACACCAATAAGAAGCGACTTTCATGACATTTTGTTTAACCAATACAGCAACGCCCACAAGGTTGCCCATGCAGGTAAGAGTTGTGTTGGTGGTTTGTGTCATTAATGCTTTCATGTTTTTCATCATAAACCCTAAGACCATGATTGCAAGGTCCAAGTGGTATTTCTATTTTTTAGCCACAAATTCAAGCGGTAATTCCTGAGTCTCTTTTACTTCTTCCATAACAATATAACTCTTGGAATGTTTCACCCCAGGTAGAGTTAACAGCATGTCACCCAATAAGGCTCGATACTGGGACATACCATCAATTCGGGCTTTAATTAGATAGTCCGCATCCCCAGAAACTAGATGACATTCTAGAATATAGGGAAGCTTGGTTACCGCTTGGTTAAATTTTTGGAAAGCATCTGGTGACTGGTAAGACAGCGAAATCTCAACAAACACCAGCATGCTGTAGCCAAGGGCCTCTGGGTTTAGGCGGGTGTAATAACCCTCAATATAGCCATCCTTTTCTAAACGCTTCACCCGTTCGATACATGGTGTAGAGCTCAAACCCACTTTTTCAGCGAGATCCACATAGCTGATGCGGGCATCATTTTGCAATGTACGCAAAATGTTCATATCGAGACGATCTAGCTCTCGTTTTTTGGCCCCTTTCATAAAATCACCCTTTTCACTGCATTTTTCATGTTAGTTAGTGTTTTATCCTTTTTATAGACAAAAATCAAAGCATTATTCTCAGTATTTTGGAATAAACTAGGTTTTACCAATATTCAATAACAATACGGTTTTTTGAGGTCAATCATGCACATTACAATATTAGGTGGCGGTGTTTTAGGTGTAGCCAGCGCTTGGTATTTAGCCAAATCTGGGCATCAAGTAACGGTGATTGACCGCCAGGCCTCTGTGGCCCAAGAAACCAGTCATGGCAACGCCGGCATGATCTCTCCTGGATACAGCTCCCCTTGGGCCGCTCCGGGTGTGCCTTTAAAGGCCATTGGCTGGATGTTACAAGATTTGGCTCCCTTCATGATTAACGTGAAAGAGCTAGACGGCTACACCCTATCTTGGATGACCAAGATGCTAGCCAACTGTAATACCCGCTCCTATCAAACCAACAAGGCGCGTATGTTGCGCATCGCGGAATACAGCCGCGATTGTTTTGTGGATATCCGTAAAGAATTAAACATCGACTACGACGGTCGTCAGCGTGGCACCTTGCAATTATTCCGCAAGCAAAAGCAAGTGGACGCACTGCAAAAAGACATCAAGGTATTACAAGACCTAGGTATCGATCACCAAGCATTAGATATGGATGGCTGCATCGAATACGAACCAGCCCTTGCCAATGTGAAAGAAAAATTTGTGGCAGGTTTACGCTTGCCTGGAGATGAGACCGGTGACTGCTTCAAGTTCACCACCGCGCTAGCAAAAGAGTGTGAAAAACTTGGCGTGAACTTCATGATGAATACACGCATTGAACGTCTGAATGAATCCAACGGTAAAATCACCAGCGTCACCACAGACGCGGGCACTGTGATTGCCGATGCCTTCCTTTGCGCATTAGGCAGCTACTCACCACAGATTTTAAAAACCGTTGGCATTGACGTACCGATCTACCCAATTAAAGGTTATTCACTAACCCTTCCAATCGAAGATGAAAGTCGCGCACCGGTTTCTACCATCATGGATGAAACCTACAAAGTAGCTGTCACTCGTTTTGAAGATCGTATTCGTGTGGGCGGCACAGCCGAAATTGCTTCTTACAATCTAGAATGCCCAACCAAACGTCGTGCCAGCGTGGACTTTGTCATTCAAGACATGTTCCCAGGGGCGGCGGATGTGTCTAAAGCCGAATTTTGGACAGGTTTGCGTCCAATGACGCCAGACAGCACGCCTGTATTAGGTGGCACTAAATATTCCAACCTGTATTTAAATACTGGGCACGGCACCTTGGGTTGGACCATGTCCCTAGGCTCTGCAAAATTTGTGTGCGACATCATCAATCACAAAAAACCAGATATTGACCCAGAAGGTTTATCCATCGAGCGCTATTACGCTTAAGGCGCTCATTTAATTTTTAAGTTGATCGATACGTTTAAGGAAACATCATGAGCAACAAATCTATTATTAATACTGAAAAAGCACCTGCAGCTATTGGCCCTTATTCTCAAGCGGTAAAAGTAGGTGATACGGTTTATCTTTCTGGTCAAATTCCGTTAAACCCAGAAACCATGGAAATGGTGACTGAATCATTTGAAGCACAAGCAGTACAGGTTTTTGAAAACCTAAAAGCGGTTGCTGAAGCCGCAGGTGGTGATTTATCTAACTTTGCCAAAATGACGATTTTATTGTCTGACCTAAAATATTTTGGCCAAGTAAATGAGCTAATGAGCCAATATTTTTCTGAGCCATATCCCGCTCGTGCAGCATACGCGGTAAAAGCATTACCAAAAGATGCCGACATTGAAATCGAAGCCATCATGGCTCTATAAAAACAACACACGGGGATGCATGTATCCCCGTGATTTTCTGAAGTATTTGCACCCTAGGGTGTATGAGAGAAGTACCATGGGTAGAGCTGCCACTGCCACCATTAATTTAGAAGCCTTTCGTCATAATTATCGTTTGGCAAAATCCGTTGCGCCCGAACAACAAGCGGTTGCCATAATTAAGGCCGATGCTTATGGACACGGAGCCATCAAACTCGCGTTTGCATTAGAAAATGAAGCAGATGCATTTGGTGTAGCATGTATTGAAGAAGCTTTAGAGTTACGCGAAGCAGGCATTAAAAAACCTATTCTATTGTTAGAAGGTTTTTTTAGCGAAGACGAATTACCTGTTATTAGTGATCAAAACTTTTGGTGTGCGGTTCACAGCTTAGAACAAATCGATATCATCGAACGCAGCCAATTGCATAATCCAATCAACATTTGGTTGAAAATGGACAGCGGCATGCACCGCCTTGGCGTACAACCACAAGATTATCAATTAGCGTACGATCGCTTACGCAGCTTACCGCAAGTAAATGACATCGTTTTAATGAGCCACTTTGCCAGTGCTGATGATTTTTCAAGCCCAGTCAATGCTCATCAAATTAATTGCTTTAACGAAATTACTCGCAATATAGAGGCACCTGTCAGCATTGCAAACAGTGCCGCCACACTTGGCCATGATGAAACACGCCGAGAGTTTCAACGCCCTGGCATTATGTTGTACGGCGCGACGCCGTTTGCAGAGTCACACCCACTTGCCGATCAACTGCAATCCGTGATGACATTAACATCTGAGGTCATCGCCATTCGTGATTTACAACCCGGTGAGGGCATTGGCTATAGTCATCGCTTCGTTTGTGATCAACCAACTAAAGTGGGCACAGTGGCCATGGGTTATGCCGATGGATATCCTCGTCATGCCAAAGATGGCACGCCAGTTATTGTTAACGGTCAACGCACTCGCATCATCGGACGGGTCTCCATGGACATGCTAACAGTGGATTTAACTCACATTAAAGATGCCAAAGTTGGAGCCAAAGTGGAGCTTTGGGGAGATCAATTACCTGCCGCGGAAGTGGCGCCCTACGCGGACACCATTCCTTATACGTTATTCACCGGTATTACTCGCCGCGTGCATAAAAAATACATTGGCTAGCCAATGTAAACCGAACTCTCTTGAGTGTTTTATTGTTGTCATAGACCTTTAGGCGCCATCAGGCGCCTTTTTTTATGGCGCATTAACTGGGATATTTTTCCACTTTTGGAACGGCTTCTAACTCATGATCCCAATTTGCTTTACTGCCCATAAAGATATGTGCATTGGGCTGAATATTAACAGGTGTATTTAAACTACCAGCAGGTACCACTAACATTCCTCGCGCTTCATGGAACGTAGGAACAGCCGATCCGCATGCTGAGCAAAAACTTTTCGTATGTCGTGTAGGAGCTAAATTAAACGTGGTGACTTTATCCTTCCCACTCATCCATTTTAATTTTGCCTTCGATGAAAACAAATTAGCGCAATGAGCTGAGCCCGTATCTTTACGGCAATACTCACAATGACACAGAAAAAAATTGCTCAAAATCACCATCTACCTCAAAGATCACCTCACCACATAAGCAGCCACCTTGATGTTGTTGCTCCATGCTCAATCCCCTTTGATTAATTGGTTCGTGCTTTAGCGTACCAAGCGGCACCCAAAGTTAATAGCGCATACAACACAGCAATAAACACTAATTGCTGAGGTTGTTCTTGATATTCATACAACAAAATAAAGAAAGTCCCGCCTAAGAGCCCTAGCATTGCCAGTACAGTAATCATCGTAGATGATTCGGTTTGTTTGCGTATTTTAAAATTAGCGAAGGCCATCAACACGGATACTAATAAAAATGTCACACTGCCGAATTCTAAGATCACTTGTAAGCTACCCGCAAACACCAATAAGCTCGCAAGAAAAGCCATAGCTAAAATCGAAAAGACCGGTATGTCGCGCAAACGTCTAGCCAAGACTAAAGGCAGATACCCTTGACTGGCCACCACGGCCATTTGTCTTGATGCTCCAAATAATGTGCCACTAATGGCACTACTGGTTGCTAAAAGTGCACCTAAAATCACCAAATCCGTTCCCCAGTGTCCCAATACTTTATCCGCACCAGAAGCCAGTGCGAATTCCTGATTAGCAATAATGTCGGCAAACGGAATCGCCACGATGGCACCAATGGCAATAATCACATAAATTAAAATAGCCAATGCAATGGCAGCATAAATGGCTTTAGGAATATTTTTTTCAGGCTCTTCCATTTCATTCACGGCATTAATAACCAACTGAAAGCCTTCGTACGCCACAAACGTAATGGATGCCACAATCAAAATTGAAAACAGAGAAACGGAACTTGATTGCTCAAATAAAACGGGCAGTGAAGACTGACTGTGGTTAATCAACACAAATGAAATCACAATAAGAATAATCAGCTTGGTGTAAACCATGAGATCTTCTAATTTTCCCATCCCTTTGACGCTCCAAACATTGATCACAGTAAATAGCCCGATTACGGCTACAGCCACTATCTTTCTTATCCACTCATGATCCGCAAAACTGAATCCACTTATGGCATAGGATGAGAAGGTATAGGCATATAAAGCGATGGTGCTAATGTAACCAAATAACACCCACCAACCAATTAAAGAAGCGGCAAACGGTGATTGCGGAAATGTACGTTTAAAAAATGAATACGTGGCCCCTTCATCTTGGTAATACACTCCCAATTTAATATAAGAATACGCAGCCAACGCTGCAATGCCTCCCCCCAATAAAATCGCCACTGGCGTATATGGGCCAATCATAGCAACCGAAAGACCTAATATGGTAAAAATCCCACCGCCAACCATGCCTCCCAGCGCGATGGCGATCAATTCCATTACACCTAAATTTTTTCCACGTTGACGGTGAGGCGCATGGGATTTATCTGCCATGTTGTCTTCCTTTTTTCAAACTAAATAAAACCATAGTAACACGCATAAAATAGGTCTTTTTATATATTAAATTATGCGTTAAATGCCAATTTTCGCTATGATACACATCATCAATGACAGAGATTTCACCATGGAAATTAAACGAATTAATCCGGTACCGCGTTGGTCCGATGCCACCATTTATAACGGTATTATCCACTTTGTTGAAGTCCCTGAAAGCGACACCAAGGCCGATATGACTGGACAGATGCAACAAGTATTGGAACAAGCTGAATTATCTTTACAAAGCGCAGGCAGTGATAAATCTCGCATTTTATCCGTAACAATTTATGTGACAAATTTTGCTGATCTGGATGCAATGAATCGAGTATGGGAAGCTTGGCTACCTAATGACTGTGCACCCAGTCGCGCCTGTTTAAAAGTGGAACTGGTGGACCCGGATTACAAGGTCGAAATTGCCTTTGTGGCCGCCCAATAAAAAAGCAGCCTTTTGGCTGCTTTTTTTATTTCTCAATCATTCACTAGGTGGTGCCGTTTCAACGAGTTTCGCCATCAAGATTAATGACTCTTGCCAACCGAGATAACACATTTCAGCAGGAATCACCTCTGGCACACCTGTTTGTATGATGCGCAATTCTGTTCCACACATCACTTCTTTTAATTCAATTTTCACCTTAATGCTGCCAGGCAAATGAGGGTCGTCAAATTGATCTGAGTATTCTAAATACTCGTTTACGACAATCTTATGATAAGTGCCACCAAAGCTGTGTTTTTGACCATTAGCAAAGTTGATAAACGACATTTTGTATTCGCCGCCTGGCTTGACATCAAGATTATGAACTTGTGCGGTAAAACCGTTGGGGGCCATCCATTTAACCAATGCATCAGCATTCGTTAACGCGCGATAAACTCGCTCGGGAGGGGCTTTTAAAACTCGATGTAGCTCAATGGTATGTCCTGACATAACTCACTCCTTCAAAGGAAGACTTGAGTCTAGTCAGGAACTGAGGGTTTGATCAAGCCAAACCCATATTTTGCAAATTTATGCGGACTTTTTACCCAGCATGCGAGACAGCATGCCGTCTTTCAATTTGAATTCGTGCTTTAGGGCACCGGCTATATGTAGCAATAACGCTAAAATAATTAAACTGGCGCCAATTTCGTGCAATTCATGGCCCAAGCCACCCATCCATTTAATTTCTTCACCTTTAGCAATCAATTCGCTGCCAAAAAATGTCACGCCATGACCGCCACCAATTGACATCATCAAACCTGAAACCGGCATTAATACTGTAGCGAGTAATAGGAATAAATGAATGCCCTTGGCCATGGTATCTTGCCAAGTTTGCTGTACGTTTAAAGCAGGTAAACTGCCTTCACGGATACGCCACACCACACGAATCAAAGCCACAAACAGAAAGGCTAAGCCTAAGGATTTATGGATACCCATGATTTCAAATTTATCTGGCCCTTTCGGTAACTCATCCATATATAGACCAAGACCTAAAACAACCAGCAAGAAAATACCGGTCAACCAATGTAATAAAATGGTGGTTTTAGAAAGGGGCTGCAAGCTCATAAGTGTACTCTCATCATTATTGTTTCTGAATTGTGCCCAAATTCATTTAGAAATTCGACGCTTCATCCAGTAAAGATGTGTAAAAACTCACCGTCTTTGACTTAAGGCAGTTTTTTTAATACACGAGCCATCCATTTTGCCACCGCTAGATCGTCCATAGTTTTAGGGTTGTCATTCATGTCATCCAATGCTATTTGAGATGGCTCCAGCGCAATTGCATTGCCCTTGTGTAATTCCAACAAGTCTTTCTCATATTCATTGGTAAACTCTGGATGCGCTTGAATAGTGAGTATGGAATCACCGTACATGAGAATCGCATTTTCACAAAAATCTGAACGTCCAACACAGCGCGCATTCACAGGCTTATGGATAACTTGATCCTGATGCACAGCGTTTAAGCGGATTTCTTTTAATCCACATAACTCCAAATCATTTAATTGATAAGTGTATGGGCCAACCCCCCAACCCCCTTGGTACTTTTCTACCTTGCCTGCAAATGCTGCTGCAATAATTTGATGGCCAAAGCAAATTCCCACCATAGGAATGCCTTGCTCATGACTATGAACAATCCATTTTTTTAATTTGCCCATCCATGGTGTATCGTCATAGACACCACTGGCAGAACCTGTGATCAACCAAGCGTCACACTCATTCACACTACTTGGCCACTGCTCTTCACACACATCATAGCTTGCATATTCAAAATGCTCTCCCGCTTTTTTAAACAGTTGCTGGAACATGTGCGAGTAATTTACATATTCATCAAAATGAGGCTCATCGATATGTCCCGTGACTAAAATTCCTAGCTTCATGGTTCACCCCTTTTCAATTTATTTATCATTCTTTAGATACAAAAAAAGCCGAAGCAGATACCTGCATCGGCTTTTTATCATTTCGGTGATGACTCACCTTGAGCATTGTGAGTTATACACGGGCCTTAATAAAGTCAGCCATCCAGTGCGCAACTTTAATGGATTCTGTTTCAGCACCCGGTGCACGAAGGGTCTCCAAACCGGCTTCTGCGGTTTCCGTTGGAACCACAGGACCTTTACGCGCTTCAACCAGTGCATCTTCATATTCCACTGTAAATTCAGGATGCGCTTGGAAGGTTAGAATTTGATTGTCATAAACTAAACCGGCATATTCACAAAAATCTGATTTAGCAAATACTTCAGCATTAGCTGGTTTTTCAATCACCTGGTCTTGATGCATAGCATTGATAGTAAAGTCTTTTGAACCATCTTTGATAAAATCAGACTCACCTACCAAATCATAAGCATGTAAACCCACACCCCAGCCACCTTGATATTTATCCACTTTACCACCAAAGGCTTCAGCAATGATTTGGTGACCAAAGCAAATTCCTACCATAGGTTTTTTACTGGCGTGAATATCCAAGATCAAGGTTTTCAGTTTCTGCATCCATGGCAGATTTTGATAAACATTGAATTTAGAGCCCGTGATAATCCAAGCATCCGCAACGTTTTCTGATTCCGGAAACACATCTTCACGAACATCATAAACGTCATATTCAAAATCATATCCGCTTTTATCAAAAAGCTTCATGAACATCTCAGAATACGAGCCGAATTGTTTTAACAATTCGTCTGGCGTAATACCTGTGGCTAAAATACCGATTTTCATTTTCTAACCTATTTCATTTCGGTGCCGTTACCGGCACCTTGTTTGTACTTACAGCTTATTCTTGGGCCGCCGCAAGCATTTTGTTTTGTTTACGCATGTACAACATGGCGAAGACTACACCGATAGCAACGATGGCAATCATCAAAGTTGCTAATGCGTTTACTTCTGGCGTCACCCCTAAACGAACTTTAGAGAAGATCACCATAGGTAAGGTGCTATCACCTGGGCCAGATACAAAGCTGGCGATTACCAAGTCATCTAATGAAAGAGTAAATGACAACAACCAACCGGCGATGATCGCAGGCGAAATCAATGGCAAAGTTACCAAGAAGAACAACGTGGAAGGTTTCGCACCTAAATCCATCGCCGCTTCTTCTAAAGTATCATCCAATACCACTAAACGTGATTGAACGATTACCGCAACGTACGCTAAACAGAATGTGGTGTGCGCGATAATAACCGTTAACTCACCACGACCCGCTGGCCAACCAAACGCGCTTTCCAATGCCACGAACAATAGTAATAAGGACAAACCAGTAATCACTTCTGGCATCACAAGTGGAGCACTCACCCAACCGGAAAACAGTAATTTACCGCGGAAGCGTCCCATGCGAGACAGAGCAAAACCCGCCATGGTTCCCAGCACCACCGCTAAGGTGGCACTGATAAAGGCAATTTTTAAACTTAAAAATGCCGCATCCATAATCTGATCATTTTTAAACAGCTCGCCATACCATTTGATGGACCAACCGCCCCAAACCGTTACCAGTTTGGATTCGTTAAAGCTGTAAACAATCAGCGAGATAATCGGTGCATACAGGAAAATGAATCCCAACGAAGCCGATGTATTTAGAAATATTGAACGTCTTTTCATTACAAGGCCTCGTCTTTACCGGACTTGTTACGTACCAACATGATTGGTAGCACCAAGAATACAAGCATTACTGTGGCCACTGCTGATGCCATCGGCCAGTCACGGTTCAAGGAGAATTCATCCCACAATACTCGACCAATCATCAAGGTATCCGAACCACCTAACAATGCCGGGATAACGTACTCACCTACCGCTGGAATAAATACCAACATACAACCGGCGATAATGCCTGGCATCGCTAATGGAATGGTTACCATGAAGAAACTTTGGATCGGACGTGCACCCAAATCTTCAGCCGCTTCAAGCAAAGAGATATCCATTTTTTCTAATGCCGAATACAAAGGCAGAATCATAAATGGCAAGTAGGTGTAAACAATACCGATATAAACCGCAAAATCAGTTTGTAGCATAGTCAATGGCTCATTAATAATTCCCAAGCTCATGAGCACTTCATTCACTAAGCCTTGCTTCTTCAACAAACCAACCCATGCATACACACGCAATAGGAACGATGTCCAGAAAGGCAGAATCACCAATGCTAATAAAATACCACGGTATTTTTGATCGCTACGAGCAATCAAATACGCAATTGGGAACGCCACAATTAACGTAAAAATAGTGGAGAAGAAGGCGATTTTAATCGAGCTTAAATACGCATCTAAATAAAAGCTGTCTTCCCATAGGTAAATATAGTTACCTAGATTCAACTTGATATTGAGATAGGCCTCTTCAAGATTGAAATCTAACAGGTCGGAATACGGAGGAACGGCAATCGCAGACTCCGATAATGAAATCTTAAACACCACCAAGAACGGGATGAAAAAGAAAATCGCCAACCACAGGTAAGGTACGGAGATCACACTAAAGCGACCCCAGTTAAAGTTTTTTGCAAACTTTAAAAACATTCCAATGCGGGCTGTCCAGTTCGAAAATCCAGAAAGCCACACGTTTCCAGATAATGAACTCATGCTGTTAACACCACGCTGCTGTCGACATCCCAAGATAGGAACACTTGCTCATTCCAAGTGAAGCGTTCACCCATATCACGGGCAAAATTAGGCTGAGTCACGCGGATCTCTTTACCCGACTGCAAACGAATACGGAATACAGATAAGCTGCCCATGTAGGCGATTTCAACGATCTCACCTTTCATGCAGTTTTCGTCTTGCGTTGGCTTGATGCGGGTCATTTTGATTTTTTCTGGACGCAAGGCAACGTGTACACGTTGTTGCGGCGCACAACTAATGCCATGTGCTACGAACAAAGTACAACCTGCTTCTTTAGAGTCGATGCGCACGCTGTCTACGTTATCTTCGGTTACGAAGCCTTCTAACATATTTACTGAGCCAATGAATTCCGCAACAAAACGAGAATTTGGATATTCATAAACATCATGAGGCTCATCAGTTTGAACAATCAAACCTTGGTTCATAACACCGATACGAGTGGCGAGTGTCATGGCTTCTTCTTGGTCGTGTGTTACCACAACAAAGGTCACACCCAAATCTTCTTGGATGTTCATAATTTCGAATTGCGTTTCTTCACGCAGTTTTTTATCCAATGCGCCTAACGGCTCATCCAATAAAAGTAATTTAGGACGTTTTACTAACGAACGAGCAAGTGCAACACGTTGACGCTGACCACCTGATAGTTGATGCGGTTTACGTTTACCTAGGTGACCGAGTTGCACCATGTCTAGCATTTCAGCAACTCGCTTCTTCACATCATGCTTGTTCGCACCTTGACGACGCAAACCAAATGCAACGTTATCGGCAACCGATAAATGCGGGAATAATGCGTAAGACTGGAACATCATGTTAACTGGGCGATTCCAAGGCTGAATACCTTGCATGTCCACACCATCAATGATGATTCGACCACTGGTTGGATTTTCAAAGCCGGCAAGCATACGTAGTAAGGTACTTTTACCTGAACCCGATCCACCCAATAAGCAGAACAATTCCTTTTTATAAATGTTCAATGAAACATTATCGACTGCTGTAAAGTCATCGAACTTTTTTGTGATGTTTTCGATGCGTACAAATGGGGTCGCATCCGGTTGTTTCCATAGAGGGAGTTCAGTATTCACAGGATTCGCCACACCGGTTATTGTTGATTTTAATTCAGGAGCACTCATGGTTCACCGCCAATCTCTCGCTTACAGCCAAAGGCTAAATTTCAAATAGAGTTGCCTGCAAAAAGCAGGCAAATCATGAATTAACGTCCAGTTTTAATACCGGTCCAAGCCCTAGATAGCAGGCGATCAAACTTAGAAGAATGTGCTAACTGTGGGAACAGCTTAGCTTTTACTTCATCTGTTGGATAGATACCTGGGTTATCTAATACCTCTTTCTCAATGAAAGGCTTGGCCGCAGTATTTGCTACGGCGTAATACACGTAATTTGAAATACCAGCAGCTACTTCACCACGAAGTACAAAGTCGATAAATTTGTACGCATTTTCCTTATTCGGTGCATCGGCAGGAATGGCCATTAGGTCAAACCATACTTGAGTACCTTCTTTAGGAATTGAATACTCCACCACAATACCTTGACCAGCTTCAGACGCACGATCTTGAGACTGTAAGATATCTCCATTATAGCCTAGGGCTAGGCACACATCCCCGTTCGCAAGATCGCCAATGTACTGGCTAGAGTGGAAGTATTTGTAGTTGCCACGGTTTGCTTTCAAAAGCTCAGTGGCTTTTTTCAAATCCGCTTTATTTTCTGAATTAGGATCAAGACCTAGATAGTTCATAGCCACAGACATAACATCCGCTGGCGCATCTAGAACGGCAATACCACAATCTTTCAGTTTGGCACTGATTTCAGGTTTAAAGATAAGGTCCAAAGTGTTCAAAGGCATATCTTTACCAAGACGCTTTTGTAACATATCTAGGTTGTAACCTAGACCAACCGTACCCCATGCATAAGGTACATTGTGAACATTATCTTTGTCACTACGAGCAATTTTCTTCGCAAGTTCAGCGTCAACGTTCTTGTAGTTGCTTAGTTTGCTTTTATCGATAGGGGCATAAATACCGGCTTGCAATTGACGCTCAAGGAAAGCACCAGTTGGAACAACAATGTCGTAACCACTGTTACCAGCCATAAGCTTGGCTTCTAGCATTTCGTTTGAATCGTAAACGTCATAGTTCACTTTAATGCCAGTTTCTTTCTCAAACTTTGTCACATCCGCTGGATCAATATAATCAGACCAGTTGTACATGTTTAAGACTTGTTCACCTGCTTGCGCAGTTGAGCCTAATGCGAATGCCAAAGCGGTAGCCATACCAAGCTTTAACGGATTCATAGAGTTATCTCCAGTTGTGCAATGTGTAAATAGGGCCACATTGTCTTAACCACTCCCCCATTTTGCGTATGTCCGTGAGCCGAACATCTAAATCGAGACATGGTTTTTGTTTTTATTTTTATGGTCTTAGCTGAATCCGTCAGGCTAAGACTTGCACGTTTTTTAGTCTCATCGAGAAGACTTTTTTATTCTTTCAACACATCCCGTGTTTCTAAAATTCAATGTACGCAATGGAGGTGGTTTACTATATACCCCTCATTGGGTATCCGGTCCATATGCGCCACATTAGAATTTGCTAAACTGCACACATCGAGGTCATAAACTAGCCTATCGCACCAAAAAAGCGCACAAAAACCCGCCTACAACCCCCGAAAACACTGAGCCTAGACTTATAGCAGACCTAAATAAGACTCATACTCCACATCGGAAATACGCTCATCAAAACGTAGCTGTTCTTGCTCTTTAGCCGCAGAGAACACACGAATGAATTCTTCGCCTAAATACTGATTTAGAACGTCTGAATTTTTGAAGATTTCAGTGGCTTGATCCCATTTATTTGGCAACTCGTATTCATCACCATACTCTTCGGTTTCTGTATACGCATCACCTTCGATTGGCTTAGGTGGCATCAACTTATTTTCAATACCGTATAGAGCACCGGCCAAAATCGTTGCTAATACCAAATACGGGTTGGCATCGGCACCTGATACGCGGTGTTCGATACGACGTGCCACACCTGGGCTTTCAGGAATACGCACTGCAACCGTACGGTTTTCATAACCCCAGCACGCTACAGTCGGTGCGTGAGCGCCTTTCATAAAACGACGATAAGAGTTTAAGTGCGGTGCGAACACCAACATGCCATCAGCCATGGTGTGAATCAGACCCGCTACAGCATGTTTAAGAATATCAGTACCTTCATCCGTACCATCATCAAAAATATTTTTGCCGTCTTCATCTAGCAAGCTGAAGTGAACGTGGAAACCGTTACCGCTTTGATCAGAGTATGGCTTCGCCATAAAAGACGCACTGAAACCATGCTTACGGGAAATACCTTTCACCAAACGCTTGAACATAATAGCTTGGTCAGCTGCAAGCATTGGGTTATCAACATGGATCAAGTTAATTTCAAACTGACCTGGGCCTAATTCAGAAATAATCGTATCCGCAGGTACGCCTTGTAATTCACACGTTTCACGTACTTCGGTAAAGAAGGCTTCTAGGTTATCCATCTCATCAATGGAGTAACAGTCGGTTTCACTTAGGCGACGACCGTGACCATCTAACATCTTAGGTGGACGCGGACGTTGGTTTTTCTCGGATTCCGCATCCATCAAATAAAACTCAAGCTCAGTGGCCATGACCGGCGTAATGCCTAACTTTTTAAAACGCTCAGTAATATGCGCCAGAATTTGACGCGGATCCGCCAAGAAAGGCGAGCCATCTGGATTAAACATCATGGCTAGGATTTGGTTACGTGGTGATTGCGCCCAAGGCACTGGGATTGGATCTGGGTGTACAGGTAGACACACACCGTCGCTGTCGCCGGTTTCAAACACTAAACCGTTTTCCCAAACATCGTTACCCCAAACGTCTAGGCCCACTACAGAGCGAGGTAACTTAATGCCTTCTTTCGCCATCTTTTTGCTGGCGCTGGCAGGCATACGCTTACCGCGCAAATTACCATTTAAGTCGGTAATAAATAGATCAAATTCAGTATCGTTATTTGATGACATAGTCATTTCTCTTCAATCGTCACCGCAGAGCGGCAAGACAGGCATCGCCTGCAATTTACATAATGTTTTCGTTATTCATACTTTTGTGATCACAATAGATCCACCAATGTGATCACAAAAATATTTCAAGGACTGCCACAACAGAGTAACATAGCCACTACTGAGCAAATTACGATCCCATTACGACCAGAACCATTCAAGGCCATTAGTACCGCATGGACAAGAACTCTCCTATAGAATTTACCTTAGCTGAGCGCGATGCATCTGTAACTATCACCCAGTGGGTATATGTCACATTGCGCAATGCCGTGATGTATGGACAGATCCTTCCTGGACGCGCATTAACCATACGCGAACTGGCTAAAGAACTGGATGTTAGCCCCATGCCAGTACGTGAAGCACTGCGTCAATTGGCCGCCGAAAACGCCCTCGAAATCCAAGGCAATCGCCGCGTCATGGTGCCCAAAATGACCGCCATGAAGTTCAACGAATTATGCCAAGCACGCATGGCATTAGAGAGTCATGCCGCAGAACGCGCTTTACCTTACATCGACGCCGAGCGCCTTCGCGCATTACAGCAAATTGACGCCCTCATCGATGACGTGCAACGGGACGGTAACCACGGCCCTGTCAGCGCCCTTAACCAAGAGTTTCACCGCACCTTATACAGTGCTAACCCCCATCAAGTCACGCTTCCTTTGATCGAAAGCCTATGGTTACAACTAGGGCCATTCATGAAACTCGCCAGCGCCCATCTCGAAGTGAGCAGCCAAGTGGACCGCCACACCGAAGCCATGGACGCCATTGAAAAAAAAGACGCCATTGCCTTGCAGCTGGCCATTAAATCTGACATTCGTGAAGGCTTTAATTTCGCCAGCACACCGGAGCTTTTACAGCGCTTCATCGACGAATCCAATCGCCATAGTTAAACCCTTTCATTAGCCCCTGCTCAATTCTGAGAGCACGGGGTTTTCGATACTTTACCATCTTGAACTAAGCTTAGAAGAAAACCGCCACAAAGAGGTGTTTTTCGGCCAATTGGCGTAATTTGGTACGCCTGTCTCTAATTTTCACGCAAATTGATAGCAGAGAATCTTGCTGCCCTGATATAGGTCATAAATTGATTCCATTTTCCAGTCGGTGGTATTGACTTATTAATTTTGTGATCACAAAATGGCGAGACATTAATAACACGAATACCTCTTGCTTACGTTAGGAGTGAACATGTCCGAACAAAAATTGAATACCCAAGCCATCCAACAAATGGATGCGGCTCACCATTTACACCCATTTACCAACACCGGCGCCCTGAATAAAAAAGGCGCACGCATTATCGAGCGTGCAGAAGGCGTGTACTTATGGGATAGCGAAGGCAACAAGCTAATCGACGGCATGGCGGGTCTTTGGTGCGTGAACATGGGATACGGCCGTAAAGAACTGGCCGACGTGGCTTACTCACAAATGCAAGAATTACCGTATTACAACACCTTTTTCCAAACCAGCCATGAGACGGCAGCACAATTGGCCAAAGAAATTGCCAGTGTCACTCCTCATGATTTGAACCACATTTTCTTTGCTAACTCTGGCTCAGAAGCCATCGACACCATTATGCGCTTGGTTCGCCATTACTGGGCAATCCAAGGTAAGCCGTATCGCAACATCATTATTGCCCGTGAAAATGCCTATCACGGTTCAACATTAGCCGGCGCTAGCCTGGGTGGTATGAGTGGCATGCACAAACAAGGCGCGCCATTGGTGCCTGGGATTGAGCACATCCGTCAACCATATTGGTATGGTGAAGGCGGCGACATGAGCGAAGAAGAATTTGGCGTTGCCTGCGCGCAAGCATTAGAAGACCGCATTTTAGAAGTGGGCCCAGATAACGTTGCGGCCTTCATTGGCGAGCCTATTCAAGGGGCTGGTGGTGTCATCGTTCCACCAGCGAATTACTGGGCAGAAATTCAAAAAGTTTGCACCAAGTACAACATCCTATTAATCGCGGATGAAGTCATCTGTGGATTTGGCCGAACCGGCAACTGGTTTGGCAGTGATACGTTTGATATCAAACCTGACATCATTTCCATGGCCAAAGGTTTGTCATCTGGTTACCTACCCATTGCAGCTGTGGCCGTGGGTGGTCGCATCAGTGATGCATTAATCGCCCATGACGAAGACTTTAATCACGGTTACACCTATTCAGGTCACCCAGTCAGTGCCGCCGTGGCATTGGAAAACATTCGTTTGATGAAGAAAGAAAACATCATTGATTATGTTGCCAACGATATTGGTCCTTATTTCCAACAAGCACTGCGTGAACGCCTAGGTAACCACCCATTGGTCGGCGATATTGTTGGTGTAGGTCTAATAGCGGGCATTGCCCTAGTAAAAAGCAAAGAACCAAAAGAATTCTTTGCAGATGACATAGACATTGGAACAATCTGTCGTGATCACTGCTTTGAAAATGGATTAATCATGCGCGCCACTGGCTCACGTATGGTATTATCTCCACCACTTGTTATTAGTCGCGAAGAAGTTGACGAGCTCATTGAAAAAGCCCGTCTTTGCTTCGATCTAACATTGAAATCCATCAGTTAAGATCGATGGCAGCCAGATGACACATCTGGCTGCTCTTCTTCTTTTTACGTTCGCGACGTATTGAGAATTGAGGCACCATGAGTACACACAACAGCCAAGACGCGCAAAACGTTAATTGGCAAAAACAATTGGCATCGTTGATCGATCATATTCGTCTGCGCAGTTTTCCAAATGCGCTGGAGGAATTTCTCGCCAGCCAATGTCATTTTGACAGTGTGCTTATGCTCACCTTTAAAAAATCCCTCAAACCCATAGTGATTCACCCAACAAATCCAGCAGAGCACAGTCCAACCTTGCGCTCTTATTTAAAGAAAGAATATATTCTTGATCCTTTGTGCACCTCCATTGCAAATGGCACGATTCCTAACATCAGTCGTTTAACGGACATTGCACCGGACTCATTCGAAACCACAGAGTATTATCAAACCTGTTATAAGGACTTCGATTTCGTTGATGAAATCAATGTTGTAATTCCATTGGATAATGACGTGACTTGCGCCATCACCATTGGACGAAAATCTCGATTAGGCACCATTACTCGCGCCGAATTAAAACGTCTGAATGATGTCTACCCGATTATCAATTCTTTGGTGAGACAGTTCTGGTTATCGCAGTCTCAAGAGTATGTGAAATACGAAACTGCAGAAGGTGCCATGAGTCATGCCCTTAGCACCTTCGCTAGTGGCGTTTTAACCAAACGTGAGCAAGAAATAGCCGCCTTGATCTTACAAGGCCACTCTTCAAAAGCCATCGCCAATCAATTAAACATCAGCCTTGGCACGGTGAAAGTGCATCGTAAAAACATTCACACTCGCCTGAACACATCTACCCAGTCTGAAATTTTTACGCTATTCCTAACACACTTAAATGAATTAGAATCGACTCCCAGCTCAGTCTAATCAAATAAATTATTCTTGTTATAGCCACCACCTATGGTGGCAAACGCAAATGACATACCTACTTTAAATGTCAATTCAGATATATTTCCATCACATCTCAATCGACTTTCTTCTGTACAGAAATATTCAAAACCCAGAAGCACGCTTGAATTTGGAATAAACCTAACAGGCATTAAGTAATCAACCCCAACCTGTAAACCTTCTTTAGATTTATCTTCAATCTCGACATCAAGATCATAATATCCATAACCAATATTTATTTTCCAAGCTCCTAAATCTCCATATTGATATGGTAAAGTTACAAGCAAACTTGTTCCCAACAAGTTTCCTTTATCATTTACTTTTTTATAACTAATATTTGCACCTAATCCTGTATATTTCCAATCAAATAAGGAATCAGCAGAAAGTACAGCCCCCCAAGCCCCATAAACATTATCTCGATTTTGATCAACAACAGATCCGAGAGACAAATCTAAACTCAAAACTCGTCTAACTGGCATAGCACCCATCACATTAATTGGCATCAAGCAATCTTGAGGAGTTTTACTTGCAAAGAAGCTACCTTTGTATTCTCGATTATCGAAATTTTCCAACGACCCACTTTTATTTTTTGGGTAAATGGTAGAAGTATTCCTTTCATCTACCAACCCATGGCATGTAACAGTGTTGTCTTTGAATTTAATTAAAGCAGGCTGAAATCGATTTGAGGTATGACTAGGAAAAACAACTTGATTCTGGCTACTTATACCCAATACAGCTAAGAACAAATTCTCTAATGCTTGCGTATTTTCTGCCATTAAATGAGATCTATTTTTGGAGTTTTTATCATCTGCATACATACCATCTCCATATGCAATCCAAGTCCCATGTTTTTTATTTCCTAATAATGATCCTTCTTTGTTGTAATGATCGTGAAACCCCACACTTAGCTCGGCACTGGTTGCTGCTCGGCCAAATCCGCTATGACCAATGGAAAATGCATCCTGTAAAAAGTGATCTGCAAATGCACTGGAAGCCAGCATTTCTTTGAATAGCAGCTTTGCTTCTAGCTCTTCTTGAGTTGAAAGGCGTTGTTTAAAAATAGAAGAGTTCTGTATCGTCAATAAACTATGGATGTTATGGGCAAGATTAAGAGCATTCAAATGATGCTTTATCCATATTGGCTCTACCATTGGCCAAAAGTGTGTCGCATTCTCAGAGGCTAAACTGGCGTAAACAATGGCACTACCAGCTGCCACTTCACCATCGGAAGATAAAAATTCATCCGGTGAAACCAAATGATCACCGGCCAAAGCAGACATTCGACCATATGCATCTGCTTGCTCTACAAGCTGAAAATCACTTTTACAAAGCCATTGATTTAAAACTTGTTTTTGTTGATCACTTAATTTCTTCGATAAATTTTCACATGCATTTATGTATGCTGAGCGACCAGCCGAGCTGTGCTCATCAAAGTTCCATGCTAATGAATACGCAGAAAATCCTAAAACACCGCTAATCAACAATAATTGACGCCAAATCATAATACACTCCTTTGTAATTGAAATTTCATCACTAAGGGTAATGATTTTGGCTAGTCTAAGGAAGGCTAATATTTAGTAGAAACCAAGAAAGCAAAAAAATGCGCGATCCGAGGAGACGTGATCGCGCAAATAAAAACACTCAATAAAATGAAAGACAGCACATCTTTAATTTCAGTCAGTATGGTTATATTACTGACCTCAACCTGTTATCACCATATGTCTGAATAGGTAGACCTTTGGTTGTAGACGACACTCAAACTAAAACCATAGTACACAAAAAAGCGAGCTAGGCTCGCTTCTTAACTAACACAATACTAAGACGCAATAAATCTTATTTAGCTTGTTTGTTCGCCGCTAACACGTACAAGTATTCAAGCGCTAATGTAGCACCAGCTAAAGACGTAATCTCAGCATGATCATAAGCTGGCGCAACTTCTACCACATCCATCCCCACAAGATTCAAACCTTGTAAGCCACGAATGATTTTTAATGCGCAATCCATTGATAAGCCCGCTGCGACAGGTGTACCTGTACCTGGTGCAAACGCTGGGTCCAAACCGTCGATATCAAACGTGACATATACTTTTTTATCGCCCACGCGTTCTTTAATTTTTTTCAGCGTCTCGTGTGGCCCGTTATCTCCAACCCAAGCCGCATCTAACACTTCAAATGGATAGCCTTCACGGGTGAAGTTAGTACGAATACCAATTTGCAAAGAATGCTCGGTATCCACAATGCCTTCTTGTACCGCATGATGTAAAAAGGTGCCGTGATCGTACTTACTACCGCCACTGTAGGTATCTGTGTGCGCGTCAAAGTGAATCAAGGCAACCGGGCCATGCTCTTTTGCTACTGAGCGTAAAATAGGTAATGTAATAAAGTGATCACCACCAATCGTCAGTGGATTCTTACCCGCTTTCACAATGTTCAAAATGTGCGCTTCTAGATTATCCACTAGTGTTTGTGGCTCACCGTGTTTGAAATTCACGTTACCGATGTCACCTACTTTTAGGTGGTCATCTAGCGCGAAATCCCAAGGCCAACGCTCACCTTCCCACGCCATGTTTATCGAAGCCGCACGTACGCCTTGAGGGCCATTACGCGAACCGGCACGACCAGAGGTGGCCATATCGAAAGGCACACCACTCACAACCACTTCGGCATCGGATGCATTCAAATCGTGAATCATTGGGAACTCTAAAAAGGTTACCCCTAAAGAGCCGTAAATTGGGTAATCGGCATTTGCCGCATTGTCGTTTGCTTGAGACATGGATTGCCCCTAATAAATGTGATTGAACAATGAATTCAGTTTAGACAGGGGCTGACAATTAGTGAAATGCATATATTAAATACAAGTATGTATATAATTAATACCAAGACACAAAGGATGCACCCAATGAATCTGCGCCAATTTGACCTCAATTTGCTCATTATCTTCGAAGCACTTATCAGCGAGTGCCACGTAAGCCGTGCCGCCGAGAAAGTGTTTTTAAGCCAATCCGCCATGAGTCATGCACTGAATCGCTTACGCGAGCAATTAGGGGACCCCATTCTGGTTCGCACCGATCAAGGCCTTCAACCCACGCCTAGAGCGCTGGCCATGGCGCCCAAGGTGCGTAACGCCTTACAGTTACTACAGCAATCTTTAACCCCTAGCGAAAGCTTTAATGCCGCTCAATCGGATCGCACCTTTACCATCGCCAGTACCGATTATTTTGAAGCGGTTATTTTTCCGGAATTGATGAGCCATTTATTAACGTTTGCGCCAAATATTAAAATAGAGATCGAAATGATTGCCGAAAACGCCAGTCATACGCGTTTGGCCAATGGTGAAGTGGATTTGGTAATGGGAATGGAAGTGGAGCAGAGCATTCCCAGCCATTTAATTTGTGAACCTTGGCTGAATGAATCCCAAGTATGTTTAGTGGCGCAAGATCATCCGCAAGTGAACTCAAGTTTATCGCTTAAACAGTATTTAAAATTGCCTCACGTGGTATTCATGGACGTGAGCCAAGTCAGTGCAAACTCAGTGGATACTTGGTTAGCCAGCCAAAATATGAGTCGCCAGCACATGGCTCGAACGGTGAACTATATGGCGGCAGCTCGCATCGTTGAAAAAACCAATGCCATCATGACCCTTCCACAGCATATGGCGCAATTGTTCAGCGACATGATGGCCGTGCGCATTGTCAAACCACCCAAGGGTATCCCCGCCATTAATATGACCATGGTGTCTCACCCATTATTTGCAGAAGACCCTGGGGTAAATTGGCTGACAAAACACATTCATGCCTTTAGCCAGAATATTGATTGGTAAACTTATTTTTGTGCCTCGATAATTTTTTCGCAAATGTAAGCACCAATGGGTAACGCAGAAGTAGCAGCAGGGCTAGGTGCATTACACACATGCAAGGAACGCGGACTACTAGCAAATAAAAAGTCATGTACCATGGCACCGTCTTTCATAACCGCTTGAGCACGAATACCTGCTGGATAAGGTTGTAAATCTTTTAAACCTAAACTTGGGCAATATTTTTGTACGGTTTTTAAATAACCTGGCTTATACCAAGAATTCCAAGTTTCTTTGATACCGACTTTTAAATTATTTTTAAGCACTCGCCAAAAGCCTGTAAAGCGCACCATATCCCAGATGTCACCCAAACTAATATTGATCTTGCCATAACCTTCGCGCTTCCAACCTTGAACCGCATTGGGTCCCACGGTCACACTACCATCAA
>JABXIK010000114.1 GCA_013373125.1 Gammaproteobacteria bacterium
GCGTTAGCTGTAAAAAATGAAAATAGAACGCGGAAGTAACGATAATGGACAGTGCTACGGTTTCTCCTTTAAAAATAGAAAAGTTTCTCGTTCTGGTACTGCTCAGATAATTGAGCAACTAGAAGGTACTGAAATCACGCATTACCCTCGTTGGTCCGATAGTGATGTTTTCTGTACTTTTACCTTTAGAGGTATCGAGTTTGAAGCTTATGAAATGTGGGGTGACTCTGACGAGTATACTATTTCTGCACATAAGCCAGATCTCGAAGAACTGGAAATAATTGCAAAGCATTTTGAGGCTTCTGCTCCAATTATAGGCGGAGATTTCGCTCATAATTTATATTTCTTGGTAAATTGGGCAATATTTTCATGGGTAATAATCGGTATTGGTTATGCGGTTTGGGCGGGCTCCGAGTGGATATTCAGCTAACAAGTTTAGTCAGCATCGCCCACGGAAAAACCCCCGTGGGCTGGACTCGCTACGCTAAAGGCGTTAATTACCTATGGAAAAATTCACGTTAGCAATTATTTGGGTTTTGGTCTTTATTCAAGTGCCAATTGCGTATGGTGTATATCTCTCATACTTAACATGGAGAGGGGAATCGGATGATACTCTTTACGACGCTGTAAATGGTCCCGGGCCTCACTACCATCGAGTTGGTTACTTTCATATGGCTATTCTAGCTTATCCATTTATATTGATGGCTTGCATGACTGGTGTTTTTCAGCTGAAAAGCAAAGGCTCTGGTCTTAAGGTGGTGCAAGGGTTTTTAGCTTTCTTAGGCTATATCACCATTGCCTTAATAACTTATTACAAATTAGAATTTGGAAATTAACAAAACCAGCCAGAGGGACGTGAACGCCCCTACTGGCGGCGTTAAATTACAAATGCCCCACCTTCACATAAATCAACGCACCATCTTCTTTTGTGAATGGGGTGTGTTGACTTAAATGGGGGCTGCGAATCCATGAGCCTTTTGGGTACGCGCCGTGTTCGTCATAGAAGGTGCCTTCTAATACCAATATTTCTTCGCCTCCCCAATGTTTGTGGGGTTGGAATTGTGTATTGGGCGCCCATTTCACCAGTGCCACATGCTCCCCTTGAAACTCATGTAAAGGTAATACAGTGAGTCCTTCCACTAAGCCTTGATGCCAGTGTTGGTTTTGCGTTTCGATGACTTTTTGCTCGGTATCGTTTTGGTCAAACTGTTGCAGTTTTACAAAAATAGTAGCGCCTTCTTTGCCGATTTTTGGAGTGTGAGCGGTACCAATGGGATTACGCACATAACTGCCCTTGGGGTAGCTTTGGTGTTCGTCGGCAAAAACGCCTTCGAGTACAAAAAATTCTTCGCCACCGTTATGAACGTGAGGCGAAAACGCACTGTTCGGCGCATAACGCACGATGGACGTGGCTCTGGCCACTTCATCACCTACACGATCCAGCATCATGCGTTCAACGCCGGGCATGGGTGAGTCGACCCATTGATAATCCGTAGGGAGAATGACTACTCGTTGTTCGAAGTCGGCGTTGATTAATGTACTCATGGTCATTTCTAATCGGTATGCGTTCAGTGGCTTTAAGCGTGCTTAATGCCTTCCAAGTGTTGATGGCATACACGCTGTGCGATGTTTTTAAAGTCTTGAATAAACGCGTTTTCGGCTTGTTCTGCTCGTACCGCTGCATACAAAGTACGCCATACACCGTGGCGACCTAATGGTTTTTCAACCACAAATCCTTGCTTAACATAATCGTGTACTGCCCAGTTAGGCAAGCAGCTGATACCACGCCCACTGGCGACAAGTTGTACCATCATCATGGTGAGTTCCACTTGACGCACGCTGCCTGGTTCAATACCTGCTGGGGTCAAAAAGCATTGGAAAACATCCAAGCTAGAGCAATCTACTGGGTAGGTAATGAGGGTTTCTTTGCTTAAATCATAAGGTTCAATCACAGGCTTTTGTGTAAGGCTGTGATCAGGGGCTAGCACCAACATCGCCTGATATTTGAATAGGGGTAAATACTGTACCTGCTCATCATTTTTAGGATCAGAGGTAACCACTAAATCCAATTCGCCGTTTTTCAGTTTGGCAATGGAGTCAAAATGAAAACCGCCTAGCATGTCCAATTCGACTTCTGGCCAATGACCACGAAACTCATTCAAGGTGGGCATGAGCCAGTCGTAACAGCTGTGACATTCGATGGTGATGTTTAAGCGGCCTTTGCGCCCTTGGCGTATGCGAGATAAGTCGCGTTCGGTGGCTTCGATTTGCGGTAATACCGACTGCGCTAATTCTAATAAGCGCTGACCTGCTGGAGTAAAACGTACAGGCTTGGTTTTGCGATAAAACAGGGGCTGATCTAAACGACCTTCTAATTCTTTTAGCTGATGAGAAAGGGCCGATTGTGTTAGGTGAATTTGCGCTGCTGCTTCCACCAAACTGCCGGTTTGATCCAATGCCATTAGGGTTTTTAAATGTCGAAGCTCAATGTTCATGGTAGACCTTCAGCTAAAAGTATGAGGAGTGTAATTAAATACCATTATTAGAAATTTTCAATCTTTATTTGAAAATAATGAGTTTGATTCAATTTAATCCGTGATTCATTCTGTATTAGTAAATTTCACTCATGGAGAATTTAACGTGAATATTACTAATAAATATATCAGGCCCACCACTCATGTTTTGGGATATCCGAGAATGGGGAAACAGCGCGAGTTGAAATGGGCATTAGAAGATTACTGGCGCGGCGGGTTAAGCCAAGAGCAGTTGTTGACGGAGGCAAAGGATATTCGTCAGCAGCATTGGCAAGTGCAATTGGATGCTGGCTTGGATTGGATCACGGCTGGGGATTTCGCGCTGTATGATCATGTTTTGAATCATTCGTATATGTTTTCGGTCGTCCCTGAGCGATTCCATGTGGAGCAAGAAAGCACATGGCAGTGGGATACGTATTTTCGTATGGCCCGTGGGCGCAGCACCCAAGGTGAAGATGGTGCCGCTTGTGAAATGACTAAGTGGTTCGATACCAACTATCACTACTTGGTGCCCGAATTAAAAGCAGGCCAAGCATTTCATTTAAAAAGCGATGTGTGGTTGGACGAATTAAAGCAAGCTCTGACGTTAACGCCCAATGTTAAGGCGGTGTTAATTGGTCCACTTACGTATTTGTGGTTGAGTAAAACTCAAGATGGCAGTGATCCTTTAGATTTATTACCTGCATTATTAGATGTGTATGCTGAGTTATTGCATCAAGTGAGTGGGCTAGGCATTCAATGGTTACAGTTGGATGAGCCTATTTTAGGATTGGATTTGCCACAAGCGTGGAAGCAGGGATTTGAATCGGCATACAATCAGTTAAAAAGCGGTGCCACTCAATTGATGCTGGCCACGTATTTTTCTGAGTTAAATGACAATCTATCACTGGCTTGTCTGTTACCCGTTCCAGCATTACATCTTGATGTTGTGCGTGGAAAAGGGGATTTGAATAAAGTGCTGGATCGCCTACCGCCTTATAAGATTTTATCCTTAGGTGTGGTGAATGGTCGTAATATTTGGCGCACCGATGAGCACGCGGTTTGTGAAACAATCACGCCATTTCAAGAAGCCTTGGGTGAGCGCTTATGGATAGGTTCCAGCTGTTCGTTATTGCATGTTCCGGAAGACTTAGACCAAGAAACACAACTGCATACCGACATTAAACAACGCTTCGCATTTGCCAAACAAAAATGTGCAGAGGTGTCGGCCATTGCAACACGTATTGAGAAAGGCACTTGGGAAACGAATCAAGATTTGGCAATTAATCCAAAGGGTAATCTTGAGTTAAATGCAAGGCTAGCTGAGTTAAACGAGCATGATTTCCGTCGCCATAGTGCATTCGAACAACGTAAAGCAATACAACAGCAAGCGTTTGAACTGCCTGCGTTTGCGACCACTACCATTGGCTCGTTTCCGCAGACGAATGAAATTCGCCAAGCACGTTTAGCCTATAAGCAAGGTTCTTTATCGCAAGCAGATTATGAAGATGCCATGAAGCAAGAAATCCAACAGGCTGTGGCAGAGCAAGAATCCATAGGTTTGGATGTGTTGGTGCACGGCGAAGCCGAACGCAATGACATGGTGGAATATTTTGGGCAACAGCTAGACGGCTATAGTTTTACGCAATATGGCTGGGTGCAAAGTTATGGTTCTCGTTGTGTTAAACCACCTGTGATTACCAGTGATATTGTTCGCAATGAGCCGATGACAGTGCGCTGGAGTCAATATGCGCAATCGTTAACTTCGCGTCCGATGAAAGGCATGCTCACAGGGCCTATTACCATGCTGTGTTGGTCTTTTACGCGCGAAGATATTCCACTTAAAACCCAAGCTTTCCAGTTGGCGTTAGCGTTGCAAAAAGAAGTGTTGGATTTAGAAGCCGCTGGGATCACCATGATCCAAGTGGATGAGCCAGCATTAAGGGAAGGGTTACCTTTACGCAAGCATGATTGGCAAGACTATTTGCGTTGGGCTGTGGATGCATTTCGTTTATCTGTGGCGCCAGTGAAAGACAGTACCCAGATTCACACTCACATGTGTTATGCCGAGTTCAATGACATTATCGATGCCATTGCGCAATTGGATGCGGATGTGATCACCATAGAAACCAGCCGCTCAAATATGGAGTTATTGGACGCGTTTGAGGCGTATGCCTACCCAAATGATATTGGCCCTGGTGTTTATGATATCCATAGCCCCATTGTTCCAACTCAAGAATGGATGGTGGAATTACTGCGCAAAGCGGCGAAGGCCATTCCCCCAGAGCAATTATGGGTAAACCCGGATTGTGGCTTAAAAACCCGAGCTTGGCCGGAAACCCGTGCGGCACTGACCCTCATGGTTAACGCAGCACAGCAGCTACGACACGAATTTGCGCAAGCAAGCGTATAAAGAGATGCCCATGCAGCCATGCATGGGCGATCAGGTCGTATTTTGCAACACACCCTTGCATCAGCAAGGGTGAACGGCACACGATTTTCCTAATTAATTCGCGTACAATGCGCACTTTCTATTTGCGTTAAGTTGCCAGTATGTTTGCCTTTTTTGAGAAGCTGATTAATCCGTACCCCCCTGAAGATCCGCAACAACCACCTAGTACCTTATGGGCGTTTTGTCGTCACTACACACAAGGCATGGTCATGCCTTTAATTGCCATGGCCGTGTTGACGGCTGTGCTAGCGGTTTTTGAGGTGTATTTATTTGGTTTCATGGGGCAATTGGTGGATTGGCTGGTGGAGCAAAATCCTGAAACCTTGTGGCAACAAGAAGGCACGAAACTTTTTGTATTAGGTTTTATGTTGATTGTGGGTATGCCATTGCTGGTCGCTTTACATGCCATGGTGATTCACCAAGCCTTGATGGGGAATTTCCCCATGTCTATTCGCTGGATGGCACACCGTTATTTACTCAAACAAAGCATGAGTTTTTATCAAGATGAATTTGCCGGTCGTATTGCTACCAAGGTAATGCAAACCTCATTAGCCGTGCGTGAAAGCGTGATGAAAATGCTGAACGTGATGGTGTACATCTTGGTGTATTTCGTTTCCATGTTAGCAGTGATTGCACAGGCGGATTGGCGTTTAATTATTCCCGTGCTGGGTTGGTTGGTATTGTACATCATTGCCCAGTGGTTTTTCATTCCTCGTTTAAAAAATATTGCCACAGAACAGGCAAATGCGCGCAGTGATATGACTGGGCGTATCGTGGATAGTTACACCAATATTGGTACCGTGAAATTATTTAGTCATTCGCAACGCGAAAGTGATTACGCAAAAGACGGAATGGATGGCTTCTTAAAAACCGTTTATGTGCAGATGCGTTTGGCAGTGGGATTAAACGTCAGTGTCCAAACCATAAATTATTTGTTGGTCTTCGGTATTGGTGCCTTGGGTATTTACTTGTGGAGTCAGCAACAAATTACCGTCGGTGCCATTGCGGTAGGCGTGAGCTTGGCTTTACGCTTGAATGGTATGGCTCAGTGGATAATGTGGGAAGTGAGCAGTTTATTTGAAAACATCGGCACTGTGGTAGATGGCATGCAAACCTTGTCTAAACCTCAGAATGTACAAGATGTGGCAAAGGCACCGCAGTTGGATGTCGTTAAGGGGGCCATTGATTTTAACAAAGTAGCTTTCTTCTATGATGAAAAACACGACAAAGGTGTGACTCAGCGTAAAGTATTTGAAGAGTTACAATTGAACATTAAGCCAGGTGAAAAAGTGGGTTTAGTGGGTCGTAGTGGGGCAGGTAAATCAACCTTAGTAAACTTGCTGCTGCGTTTTTATGATGTGCAGGGGGGGGAGATTTGCGTTGATGGACAGAACATTGCACACGTTCAACAAGAAACTCTACGCGCTCAAATAGGTATGGTGACACAAGATACTTCGTTACTACATCGCAGTGTGCGCGACAACATTTTATATGGCCACCCAAGTGCAACCGAAGAAGATGTGATTGCGGCTGCGAAAAAAGCAGAGGCATATGATTTTATTCAAGGGTTAACCGATCCATTAGGAAACTCTGGTTTTGATGCGCAAGTGGGTGAGCGAGGCGTGAAACTAAGTGGTGGTCAACGTCAGCGTATCGCCATTGCTCGAGTGTTGCTGAAAGATGCACCCATTTTGATTCTAGATGAAGCCACCTCGGCCCTAGACAGTGAAGTAGAAGCTGCGATTCAGCATAGCCTGAATGTGCTGATGGAAGATAAAACCGTTATCGCCATCGCGCACCGCTTGTCGACTATTGCAGCTATGGACCGTCTTGTCGTATTGGATGAAGGTCGTATTGTAGAGCAAGGTACTCACCAAGAGTTGGTGAACAGTGGTGGTATTTATAGTCAATTGTGGGCCCATCAGACTGGCGGTTTTATAGGCGAATCCTAATTAAATCGCGAGATATTGACCCATAAAGTACCTAATAATTTGGTGTGTTATGGGTCTTTTTTTGCCTAACGAAAAGCCGTGTTGTATGGTAACTCAATGCTATACTGGCTATAGGGAGGCATTATGCGTGTAAATCATTTTATAGTGATGCTGACCTTTGTTTATGCCCTCGCCGTGTCTGCGGGATTCTTAGCTTATCGCAGTTTTGTTGTCTTTCCTCAGTTGCAGCAATTCACGCTGCAAAACCACCAAAATGACGTGCAAGCCTTAGGGCGTGTCTTTCAAGCCGAAGCTGATCACTTAGAGTTATTATTGATTGATTGGGCAAAATGGGATGACTTTTATGAGTTTGTGCGTCGCCCCAGTGATGCTTTTCGCCAGTCAAATTTAATGTCGGATACTTTTATTGATGCCAATTTAAGTGGTGCCTATATTATGGATAAACGCCGAAACCTTATTTTTGGTGTACAACATCCTTATGGTACGACAGAAACCTATTCAATATCGGAGTCATCATCTGATTTTAAAAAGATTCTAGGGTTAGAGTACCCAGAAGATGATGAAGTTTTTTGTGGGTACATTCAACTTCATGGAGTACTCAATTTATATTGTATTGCTACGGCTCAAGACTCTAATGTAAAGGAACCTGGAAATGGGTATTTGATGTTTTCACGTGAAGTGAGTGAGGCATTTTTAGATCAGATTAAAGCCATTACAAATACTCAGTTTCAGTTAGTAAATCCTTCACAGATCACAGACAGAGTGATTCCCATTACAGAATCAGACAAAATTACTCAGCCAAAATCATCGTATTTCCTAGGTATGGTTAATAAAGATGGCGGTTATGATTTCATTGTGAACCTCTATCATGACGAGGATGAATTTCCTAAAAAAATTGATTTACAAACTTGGATTTTGCTCTTAGGTTTACTTTTTGTACCGGTTGTTATCTTTTTAGGTATTCGGTTTTTCCTAGTGAAGCCTTTGTCCGAAATGTCTAACTTTATTTTGAGGATTAAGACGGAATCGAATCCCCCTGAGTTTAAAGATTATCAATTTATATTTGAGATACGTGTATTTCGTGATGCAGTTTATGAATTAATGGAACATTTAAAACTTGAAAAAAATCATTACGAAAACTTGTCTTTGACCGATGCACTAACCGGTATACATAATCGCCGGGCATTTGATCGTGATGTGAAAGAAATGTGGTTAACCTGTGCTCGACAGAATAATCCATTTGTATTGATTCTGGCGGATATTGATTACTTTAAAAAATACAATGATGCCTTGGGGCATCAAAAAGGGGATGAGGCGATTAGAGAAACAGCACAAGCTTTGCGGAAGATATGTAAGCGAGCGGGTGATGGTGTGTATCGTTACGGTGGAGAAGAATTTGCTATTCTAATGGCTGTTGAGCAAACGTCAGACTTAGATGGTATGTTAGATGCGTTTCAAATAGCGGTAAAAGACTTGGGTATATCGCACCCTGAATCTTCAGTATCCGAAATCCTAACAATCAGCTTGGGGGCATGTTTAATTTCACGTCCTGGGCGTTGGATGAACAGTATTTCGTATGAAAGCGCGCTTAAAAAGGCTGATAAAGCTTTGTATTCAGCAAAAATGAATGGCCGCGATGGCCATGTCATTATTACCATTGATGAAGTGAAATTAAGTGAGGATTAATGTTTTATTTGCTAATAATAAAGCGGCTCACTTGATTATCCATGCTGCTCGCTAATTCCGATAGGTGTGTACTTGATTGAGATACTTCTTGTGCTGCGGTGGCAGACTCCGCAGCTATTTGACTGATGCTCGTCACGCTGCGATTAATGTCATTGGCAACCGCGCTTTGCTCTTCCAATGCAGCCGCAATTTGAATATTCATATCGCGAATACTCTGTACTGATAATTCAATTTTTTCCAGTGCATCTTGACCTTCACTCACGGCTTTACGGCATTCATCGGCTTTTTCTTGGCCATTTTTCATCGCAAGAACTGAATTTTGTGAGCCTTTTTGTAAGCGCTCAACTAGATCACGAATTTCTTGTGTAGAACTTTGAGTACGTTGTGCCAATGTGCGTACTTCATCGGCCACTACCGCAAACCCTCGGCCCTGTTCCCCTGCACGAGCCGCTTCAATGGCCGCATTTAATGCCAATAAATTGGTTTGCTCGGCAATGCTGTTAATCACATCGACAACGGCTCCGATGTTTTGACTTTCGTTTTCTAAGTTGCTGATAATTTCTGAGGTGTTGGCGATTTCTTCCATAAAACTATTGAGCAAAGAGGTGCTGCGTTGTCCTACGCTACGACCATTTTTGCTAATTTCAAAAGCTTGTTTAGCCGCTCCTTGTGCGTCCTCTGTGGATTTTGAAATCTCATGAATCGATGCGGTCATTTCATTCATGGCTGTGGCTACTTGGTCGGTTTCATTTTGTTGGCGGAACGTACTGTCATTGGTTTGATTTGAAATTTGTGCCAACTCTTCACTGGCGGCGGATAATTGTGTGCTACTGCCTTGAACCTCTGCCATTAATTGATTAATTCGGCTCATCATTTGATTAAAAACAGTGGCCGTTTGGGCAAACTCGTCTTTACCATCTATAAGAATCTCTTGTGTTACATCCGAATTTTTCTCTATAGTTTGCATAGTTTGGTTCATATGAGAAAGGGGTTTAGTAATCGAACGCGTCACGATTAAACTGGCAAAAATGAGAAATCCAACGGCAATTAAAGTACCAATGATGTAATAGGTGGTTAGCTCATTAGTATGCGCATGAACGGTATTATTCACTTCTTTTGAGACTCTTAACTGTAACTCAATCAACTCTGTGATTTTATTGCTGATCGGGTCAATATAATCATAAAGAGGTCCGTTAAATTGATTGAGTTGATACAAAATTGTGCCGGATTTTCCTTGTAGAAATGCTTCCACTTTGTGAATAGCATCATTGGCATTGGCAAAAAGTGGCTTAGCTTCATTTGCAAGTTTGGCTTCTTCTTTTGTCAGTTCTGTTTCCAAATACGCTTTCCAAGTGGCATCGATTCGTTCCTGAGCCATTTTTAAATTAGCTTGGGCTTCTTCCACCGTCATTCTGGCCGTATTGGTTTTATTTACCGTGTCGATAATGAGTACCGCATAATCGTCTGCAATGATTTTGAGGTCTCTTAATGGGACGATGCGATCTTTATACAAGCTGTCTACCCCCTGTTGAATGGTGCCAAATATATTCACGGCACTAATAACGATGATGACTAACACCAAGACAGGGAAGATAGAAAGGATGCTTAGGCGAGCGGAGACTTTAAGATTATTAAGCATGGCGGTAACTCTACTAAATACTCAATAATCAAAGTTTAGTGTATAAAAGGAGGCGCGTTGCAATTTGCCTCAAATTATTAATTTGACTTAATGGTCAGAAAACTATCGGCGCCGAAAGCGACTACGATATTCACTGGGTGTGCATCCGGTTTTACTTTTGAATAAACGACGAAAAGAGCTGGTATCTTCGTAACCCACTTTATGCATGATGGCATCAATGTGCATGTCACTTTCTTCCAGCAATTTTTGCGCACCTTCAATACGCAAACCTTGAATGTAAGTTAATGGCGGCATATTTAAAGCCTGATTAAAGCGACGAATCAAGGTTCGTTTGGACATACTAAATTGTTGGGCAATTTCATCGATGGACAAATTTAATGCATAGTGTTTTGTTAGCCATTGTTGGACGTCTTTAATTTGCGCATCTTTATGGGGCTTGGCCAATCCCATTAATGAATATGATAGTTGGCTATCTCGGCGGTAGTCGATGACGAAAGCTTTTGCGGTTTGAATGGCGGCTTCAAAACCAATAAAGCGCTCAATCATGTGCAGACCTAAATCAAACCAAGCTAAACCACCTCCAGCACAATAAATGTGTTCATCCTTGGTTAACATAAATTCGGCGGTGAGATTTACCTTGGGGTAACACTGCTGAAACTGTTGCTGAAACCCCCAGTGGGTGGTGGCTTGTCGACCGTTTAAAATTCCTGCTTCGGCTAATAGAAAGTTGCCAGTGCAGTTCCCAGCGATTATGCGCTGTTCTTTATCTGCCTTTTGAATAAATGCTAATAGTTCTGGGTTGTTCGCTAATACATCTTCAATTGGCCCACCTATGGTGGGGATGATGATGGCATCCGCTTGTTGAATATCATCAAACGCTACATGCGCGCCAATCTCTAGACCATTGATGCAGCGTATGGGTGCGCCGTTTTTACTGGCAATCTTCACATTAAAAATGGGGGTTGGGGCTTGCTCTTGTATGCGGTTCCAAGTGACGCCTGCTAAGGCGAAAAGATCCAGTACCCCAGTAATGGCGGAGGCCAGTGCTTGATCAAACCCTAAAATGTAGATGTGTTTCATATTGGCAATATCGGCTTTATTTGTGGCTATATTGACAATTATCACCTGCCATAGCAAGGCGGATACTGATAAGGCGTCGTCATAATCAGAATGAATAGGGAGTCACCATGGCCAACTTAATGAATGCTAAAGATATGGAGTTCTTGCTGTATCAGGTATTTAACGCTCAAGAGTTAACTCAGTCTCAAGTGTTTTCAGATCATGATAAAACCACGTTTGATGAGATTTTAAAGACGGCCTACCGTATTGCCGAGGACTATTTCTTACCTCATAACGCCAAGGCTGATGCCCATGAGCCTCAGTTTGATGGGGAAGCGGTAACGACAATTCCAGAAGTGAAAGATGCTTGGCAGCATTTTGCCCAATCCGGTTTGTTATCGGCTCGTCATAAGTATGAAGATGGTGGTATGCAGTTACCGGCTTTAATTCATGCCGCGTGTAATGCGTATTTCATGTCAGCAAACCCATCTACCGCAGGTTATCCATTTTTAACCAGTGCAGCTGCCAACGTGATTCATGCGTTTGGCAATGACGAGCAAAAGCAAACATTTTTACCGCATATGTTCAGTGGTCGATTTTCAGGGACCATGGCATTGACGGAGCCGGATGTGGGTTCGTCTTTAGGAGACCTCACAACAAAAGCCATCCCTCAGTCTGATGGCAGTTTCCACATAAAAGGTCAAAAAATGTATATCTCTGGTGGGGATCAAGACATTACTGAGAACATTGTGCATTTGGTTCTTGCCCGCGTTGATGGTGCACCGCAAGGGGTGAAAGGTATTTCTTTATTTATTGTGCCGAAGTTTTTAACGGATGCAGAGGGCAATTTGACAGAGCGTAATGATGTCAATCTTGCAGGTTTGCTGCATAAGATGGGTTACCGCGGTACAACCTCAACGGTTTTAAATTTTGGTGAGAAAGATCAGTGTAAAGGTTATCTCATTGGTGAAGCCGGTAAAGGCTTGATGTACATGTTCAAAATGATGAACGAGGCGCGTATAGGCGTGGGTACTGGCGCGGCCATGATTGGCTATCGTGGCTATTTAGAGTCGTTAGAGTATGCAAAAAATCGCCCGCAGGGTCGTGCGCCGGACGAAAAAAATCCGCAAAGCAAACCGTTAAATATCATTGAACATGCGGATGTGAAACGCATGTTATTAGCCCAAAAGTGCTATGTGGAAGGCTCACTGGCGTTGTGCTTGTTAGCCGCAAAATTGGTGGACGAGCAAGAAGCACTTGGTAACGAGGATAGTGGTTTATTGCTGGATTTGTTGACGCCGATCGTAAAATCGTTTCCTTCTTATTATGGTCCTAAAGCGAATGACCTGGCGATTCAGGTATTAGCAGGTGCGGGTTATACACGCGAGTATCCGGTAGAGCAGTGTTATCGAGATAACCGATTAAACCCTATTCATGAAGGCACCCACGGCATTCAATCTTTAGATCTATTAGGGCGTAAGCTTTGGCAAGCTAATGGTAAAGGTCAGCAGTTGTTGATGACTAAAGTACAGGCCACACTCGCTAGCGCCAAACAAAAACCTCAGCTCAGCCATTTAGTCGATGGTTTTCAAACTCACTTAAATACCTTTGTTCAAACCACTATGTTCTTAGGCAAAACTTTGCAAAGTGGTGACGTGAAAAAAGGTTTGGCTAATTCCGCTGTGTACCTCGATATGATGGGTAAATTGGTGGTGGCTTGGTTGTGGTTAGAAATGGCAGACAAAGCCATTCAAGCGTTCGTGGATTCCAAAGATGCGAATGATCAAGCGTTTCTGGCTGGTAAGTTACAAGCGGCACAATATTTCATGCAATGGGAATTACCGGAGGTACAACATCAATCTCAATTATTGATGAATTTGGACTCTACTTGTTTAGATATGCAAGTGGATTGGTTCTAAGGAGAAGGTTATGAGTGAAAAAGTATTAATCGATCATAGTGATCATATTTTAACAATCACGTTTAACCGCCCAGAAAAATACAATGCGTTAGACCCTGAAAGTTATCATATTCTTGCGAAAGCACTATATAAACTGCATACCGATGATGATTTACGCGTGGCGGTGATCCAAGCCAATGGTAAGCATTTTACTTCAGGTTTGGAGCTGGATAAGTGGGCACCGATTTTTGCTAATGGTAAACCACCTAAGTTACCTAAAGATGAGATTGACCCATATGGTATGCAAGGGGAGAAGTTATCCAAACCTGTGATTTTGGCAGCACAAGGTTTGTGTTACACATCGGGTTTGGAATTATTACTTAATACAGATATTCGTATCGCTACTCAGGATGCTCGTTTTGCACAATTAGAGGTGCAGCGGGGAATTTATCCTTGTGGTGGTGGTACCATCCGGTTACCGCAAGAAATTGGTTGGGCTAACGCGCAGCGTTATTTGTTAACCGGTGATGAATTTTTTGCAGAACAAGCCTTGAAATGGGGATTGATTCAAGAAATCGTTGATCATGCAAGCTTACACGAACGTGCGCGTGAATTAGCGATTAAAGTAGCGCAAGCGGCACCTTTGGGTGTACAAGCTGCACTTCGATCATCCAAACTAGCACGTTCAGAAAATCACAATATTGCATTTGAAAATGTGTTTAACGACATGCCACAAATTATGAAGAGTGCAGATGCTGCAGAAGGTGTCTGCTCTTTCTTAGAGCGACGTCAAGCGAAATTTAAAGGTTGCTAGTACAAAGAAACCCTATTTATATGCGGTTATTGCATATGAATAGGGTCTTCATGGAAAAAAGCCTCATAACTCCTATAATGACTCTGTTGCGTGTATCTAATGAGTCTGCTTTTTAGCAAACGGCTCACATTAAAGCTCTGCCTTTAATGATCAATCCCAATAGGAGTCCAATATGTCTTTGCATACAGAGCAAGATATTCAAGAAAAAATACAACAAGTTGAAGAATTAAAAGAAGAATACGAAACAGATTTTGAAATAGGACAAGATAATGTTCAACCCATGGGGATGGATATTCATAACCCTGTTTTTTTCATTAGTGCGCTTTTGATAATTGTATTTGTACTTGGCTCCATCCTGTTTCCAGCGGAGTCCAATGCTATGCTCAGTGGAGCAAAGGGTTGGGTTATTAATCATTTCGATTGGTTGTTTATGCTAAGCGCAAATATTTTTGTGGTGTTTTGTGTTGCATTAATATTTTTACCTGTGGGTCGGTTAAGAATAGGTGGCGCAGACGCCAAACCTGAATACTCAACACTCTCTTGGTTGGCCATGTTGTTTGCTGCAGGTATGGGCATTGGTCTGATGTTTTGGAGTGTGGCGGAACCGTTGGCTTATTACACAGATTGGTATGGTACGCCGTTAAACACACCTGCTAATACAGATGCAGCGGCAAATATAGCTATTGGCGCGACTATGTTTCATTGGGGCTTACATCCATGGGCGATATATGGGGTCGTCGCTTTATCTCTTGCGTTTTTTGCGTACAACAAAGGCATGCCATTGACCATCCGCTCGGCATTTTATCCATTACTGGGTGAACGCATCTGGGGTTGGGCCGGTCATGTCATAGATATTCTTGCAGTTTTAGCGACCATTTTTGGTTTGGCGACTTCTTTGGGTTTTGGTGCCAAACAGGCGTCTAGTGGTTTGAATTTCTTGTTTGGTATTGAGGCTGGCATCAATACACAAATTGCTATCATTATCGGTGTGACTTTAGTGGCGGTGTTTTCCGTTATGCGTGGTGTGGATGGTGGCGTAAAGGTATTAAGTAACATCAATATGGCTTTGGCATTTCTACTTCTATTATTTGTAGTGTTTGCTGGACCCACGTTGGATTTAATAAGTTGGATGTTTAATGCGGGTGTGAGTTACGTTGAAAATATCATTCCATTAAGTAATTGGGTCGGGCGTAAAGATGATGAATGGTTGCACGGTTGGACCGTCTTCTATTGGGCATGGTGGATTTCATGGTCCCCATTTGTGGGGATGTTCATAGCACGCATTTCAAAGGGCCGCACCATTCGTGAATTTATGGTTTCAGTATTAATTGTACCTATGGTTATTACTTTGATTTGGATGGGCGCATTTGGTGGTGCGGCTATTGAACAGGCGCAGGCTGGTATTGGCGCATTGGCCGATGGTGTTGGAAAGGTATCATTGACCATGTTTCATATGTTTGAACAGTTACCGCTTACGGGTATTACATCATTTATTGGTATCGTCTTAGTGCTGGTGTTTTTTGTCACCTCATCAGACTCGGGTTCATTGGTGATTGATTCCATTACAGCAGGCGGCAAAGTAGATGCACCTGTACCACAGCGTATCTTTTGGGCTTGCTTGGAAGGCTTGATCGCTGGCGCACTATTATACGGGGGCGGTAAAGAAGCCTTATCGGCGTTACAAGCAGGGGCCATATCCAGTGGCCTGCCTTTCACCTTGGTGTTGCTATTAATGTGTGTAAGCCTATACAGGGGTTTAAGTCATGAATATCAAGTAACGCGACTGGAAAGAAGAATAGAGAAGCATCAGGCGTAAAACGAAAACCCGCTAAGCGGGTTTTTTATTTAGCGTTCAATTTTTGTGCATTGAGAGAAATCTTGGTGCATAACCACTAGTTTTCTGATTATATGGTCAGAAAATGATTCTAAAAAATTCCTTTTAGGCTCGAATAATTTCATGACGTGAATCAATTTTATAGGCTCACCTGTCATGGGAATTTCCATTTAATAAATTTCTTAATTTTATCAAGTTATTTAGATTTATTAATGCTGCTTCATCTGTATGGTTTAGACCATTTAGGTCATGTATTTT
Source organism: Gammaproteobacteria bacterium (assembly GCA_013373125.1). GTDB lineage: Bacteria > Pseudomonadota > Gammaproteobacteria > Pseudomonadales > Oceanobacteraceae > Bermanella. Next base: position 16,106 of record JABXIK010000114.1, read on the forward strand.
TTAAAATTTCTTAAGTGATTGATTTTTATAGGAATCAAAAAATCTCACAGAATTGTCTCTAAAAAATCATCGGACTGTCATATTTCAAAACTAACGTAAATGAAAATGTAGTGGCTAGACCAGTCTAGTATGAAAGATTGAAAATCTAATTCATCTCTGGGTGGTAAGCTCTAAAACAGTCTTTGATTTTATTTAAATTTTTTAACAATATCCGCAGCATTAAGCCAGTGAGTGAGTCGGCATGAAATTTGTAAACGGATAACATAAATCCAATTAGGTAAAGAGGCGTGCATGGAAGCGTTAGAAAACATTACTTATGATGAGATTAAAATCGGTGATAGTTGTACCTTTAAAAAAACTTTAACCGAAAAAGAACTCATACTGTTTGCTGCCGTATCCGGTGATGTAAACCCCATCCATTTAGATGAAAACTTTGCCAGTCATTCTATGTTTAAAGAACGGATAGCCCATGGTATGTGGTCCGGGTCGTTAGTTTCTGCCACTTTAGCAACTGTGATGCCAGGGCCGGGGACGATTTATTTAAGCCAAAATCTTGATTTTAAACGTCCAGTAAAGCTTAACGACACTTTAACGGTGACTTTAACGGCTAAAAGCAAAGATGATGAAAAGCACATTGTTGTATTCGATTGTCTTGTATTGAATCAAGAGGGTAAGCCTGTTGTGGCAGGTGAAGCCAAAGTCATTGCCCCGACCACTAAGATTGTAGTGGCCAAACCTAAACTACCTGAAATATCAATTGGACAAGCCGCAGTTGGTGCCATTGCATGAAAATACATGTGGAGTTTGATTTGACCCCAGATGAATTTAGACGCGCCATGGGCCTTCCCGATGTCAGTGAGTTGCATGAAACACTCATTGCCTCGGTGATTGAGAAGATTAATAGTGCAGAAGATGGATACGATGCGTTTATGCTATTAAAGCCTTTTCTTTCAACCAGTATGCAAACCATGGAAAGTGTGCAAAAAGGATTTCTAGATGCCATGTTTAATATGACGTCCGCATCAAGTGATAAATGAATTTAAATTTGATCTTTTAGTACTTTATCTAGGGATGGATAAGGAAAGATGAATTTAAGTAATTAGGACTGGTTCTAAAATCAACCTCAAGGAGAGGAAAATGCAAGAAAATATTATGAATGCCTTTACCGAACAAGCTAAAAGCTTTTATTCACCTTTGAATAAGCTAAGCGCTCTAATGGTAGAAAATATGGAGAAAATGACGGAATTCCAATTGGAATCCATCAAATCTTATGCAGATATTACTATGTCGCAAATGAAAAAAGCGATTGATGTAAAAGACGTTGAGTCCCTTCGCAGTTTTTCTACTTCTCAAGCAGAAGCGGCAAGTACTGTTAATAAAAAGATTATGGAAGATGCTAAGTCATTATCTGATCTAGCGACCGATTTTAAAGATAAAGTTGAAGCTATCTGGGAAGAAGCCAAACCAACTTCTAAGCCAGCTGAAAAGAAAGCGACTAAAGCTGCATAATTTAGCTCGTTAGCCACACCCTTGGGTGTGGCTTTTTGTTGAGGCAAAGGAATGATATGACGCAACAATCAATTGACTATAACGATGCCGTTAATGATTTAATGGATATGTCCATTAAAGCAACTGAGCAATTTTCTGAAATTATGGAACGACTTACTTCACGTAAGACCTCGGAAGATGATCCCGCATCATCCGTCATGGCAGACTTTAATGAGGCATTCATAGAGTTTGGTGAAAAACTCATGTCACATCCAGAGTCCATTGTTGCCCAACAAATGCAATTGATGAATAAACAAATGGAGCTTTGGCAGCAGACTGCGTTGAAGTTTCTTGGTCAGGAGTCACATTCGATTATTGACCCAGACCCATCTGATCGACGTTTCAAGGATTCAGAGTGGGAGTCAAATCCGATTTTTGATTACCTTAAGCAATTTTATCTACTGCAATCGGATGCTATTCACAACATAATTGAAAGTGTAGATGATCTGAGTGAACACACAAAAAACAAGGTAGACTTTCTAGTTCGTCAATATGTAAATGCATTATCTCCCAGTAATTTTGCCGGAACCAATCCAGAGGTAGTGCGTAAAACGTTAGAATCTGGCGGTGCGAATTTAATTAACGGAATGGAGCAATTAGCGCACGATTTAAAGGAAAGTTTTGGTGGTTTGAATATCGCCATGTCTGACGCCAGTGCATTTAAAGTCGGGCGAAATGTCGCAACCACACATGGCTCGGTTGTTTTCGAGAATGACTTAATTCAATTAATTCAATACACACCTACTACCGAAAAAGTACAGAAACGCCCATTACTTGTTATCCCGCCATTCATTAATAAATATTATATTCTTGATCTTAGAGAAAAGAATTCATTCCTAAAATGGCTGGTTGACCAAGGTCATTCTGTCTTTTGTATTTCTTGGGTAAACCCAGGGCCGAGCCTTAAAAATAAAGGCTTTAATGACTATATGCAAGAAGGTCCGCTTGCTGCTTTAGACGCTATCGAACAGGCCACAGGTGAAAAGCAAGTGAATGCCATTGGTTATTGTCTTGGAGGGACATTACTAGCCTCTACTCTTGGGTATATGAAAAAGAAAGGGGATGATCGTATACAGACGGCGAC
>JABXIK010000027.1 GCA_013373125.1 Gammaproteobacteria bacterium
ATATGCTCAGCAATATCAATATGAAACTGACTACTCTTTAAGGTAGATTGATCTAAATAACTCTCTATCTTGATAAGGTTCAAGCCATTGGTGGCAAATCCACCTAATGCCTTATATAAAGCTGCCGGAATATTTTTCACCGTAAATAAAATCGAGGTGATATAAGCATGATCACCATCATATGCTACAGGCGCTTGCTCTTTAGAAAGGACAATGAAGCGAGTGGTATTACCTGTTATATCTTCAAAGTCGCGCTCAATTATACTCAGCCCGTACAAGTCGGCAGCTAAAGTGGAAGCCACAACACTTCCCGTAAGATCGCCACTTTCTGCCAATAATTGAGCTGCTCCTGCGGTATCAAATTCAGCCCTTGGTTCAAGCCCCAAACCAATAATACGATCATGACACTGAGCTAACGCCTGTGGGTGTGACATTACCCAGGAGGGCTTGGCACCTGGCAATGCCATTAAACAATGGGAAACTGGCTGAAAGTGCTCAGCAATAATATACAAATGGGTTTTAGGGATTTGACGATAAATCTCTTCTACTCGGCCAGCACTGGAGTTTTCTAAAGGGATCATTGCCCAATTAACTTGATCGTTTTCGACGGCACGTATGGCCGACACAAAACTATCATATGGCACCGGCTCAGCTTGTGGATAAACATTCTGACACGCCAAGTGACTGTAAGCACCAAGCTGTCCTTGAAATGCAATTTTTGACATTTAACTCCCTGTATTTATAACAATTTCAAATATTAATAATTGAACCCAGATTCGATATGTAAAGGCTCTCATCTATACTCAATAAAAAACCCCATCTAAATACCTTATATGCTGAAAAAAATTGCCACACAAAAACTCAAACCCGGTATGTATGTTGCCAATATCACTCAGCAAGGTTTGAGTTTACATGAGCATGAACGCGAAGGCCGCATCCCAGATCAGCAAACCATTTCAGCATTAATTCAACGTGGAGTACAAGAGCTCTATATCGACACTGAATTGGGCGACGATAGTCCAGATGCCATTTCACTGGCAGACAGTGATAAGAAACTCGACACTAAAATTAAAGTGATCGCAGAACAACCCCCTAATGAGCGAGACATTAAATCCACCTCTTTAGACAAAGAATTAGATCGCGCCCAACAACTGCATAGTGAAGCCCTGGATTTAGTCAATCATGCCATGAGCTCCGCCAAATCAGGCCATGCTATCGACATCACACCATTTGAAAACATGGCCGATAACTTCATGGATTCAGTGGTAAGAAATCAAAATGCCTTGGCCTGTCTCTCTCGCATTCGTGAAAAAGACAACTATCTCATGGAGCACAGTGTCAATGTGGCCGTCTTGATGTCCATTTTAGGGAAACACTTACAGCTAGATCGAGAGTACCTACATCAATGTGTCACTGGAGCACTGCTGCATGATATTGGAAAGATTATGATCCCAGATTCTGTGCTGCATAAGCCGAGTAAGCTGACCGATGAAGAGTATGACATCATGAAACGCCATGCCAGCTACAGCCAGAAGATCCTAAAGCGCAATGAGCGTTTTACCCAAGTATCCATCAATGTGGCCGCACAGCACCATGAACGCATGGACGGTCAAGGCTATCCTAACGGCTTAAGTGGAGATGCCATTTCTCCAGAAGCACGCATGGCCTCTGTTGTAGATATTTACGATGCCATAACCGCCGATCGGGTTTATCACAAAGGCATGCCACCATCTACGGCACTTAAGAGGATGCTGGAATGGTCCGGTGCTCACCTAGATAAAAACTATGTACATAGCTTCATTAAAGCCATTGGTGTCTATCCTGTAGGCTCCTTCGTAAAACTCTCAAATCATACCGCCGGCGTGGTGATAGAAGAAAATACAGACAGCCTTAAGCCTGTGGTGAAAGTGATTTATAACCTCAAAACCAAGTCTTACACTCACATACAAACCCGCAATCTCAGTCAACCCGACTGTCCAGATAGCATTTTACAAGTACTGGACCCCATTGAATTCGGCATCAAATTGAAAGATTTCATGATCTGACCCAGTAATTTCGGTATTCAGCCCTAAGTCATTGTATTTAAATTAAAAAAAATAAAAAAAAAGGTTGACCGAAAGGACATTCGCCAATAATATACGCCCCGCAGTCGAGGCAACGCCGAGACAGCACTGTAGTTCCTCGATAGCTCAGTTGGTAGAGCAGTAGACTGTTAATCTATTGGTCACTGGTTCGAGTCCAGTTCGAGGAGCCACTTTCGGAGCATAGCGCAGCCTGGTAGCGCATCTGGTTTGGGACCAGAGGGTCGGGAGTTCGAATCTCTCTGCTCCGACCATCTTCTTTTTTCCTTGAAAAATTCCTTTTATATCAAACAATCGATTTTGATTGATATCTGTCGGAGCATAGCGCAGCCTGGTAGCGCATCTGGTTTGGGACCAGAGGGTCGGGAGTTCGAATCTCTCTGCTCCGACCAATTATTCCTTATAAATATCGTATCTGGCTTGCCTTTTATACATCCGAGAGTCGGGAATCCAAATACTTCTGCTCCAACCAATTACTCCTTTTAAATAGCGCACCTAGCTTGTCTTTTTACACATCCGAGATATCGGGAATCCAAATACCTCCTCCGACCATTATTTCCTTTGCATTAAAAAACACGGCATACCTGATTTTCCTTAAAACACCCCATGCCCTCCCCCTACAACCTATTTCTATATTTTCTCTAGGCATAAAAAAACCCTAGCAAGCTAGGGTTTTCTCAATCATTGAAGAACTATGATTTTTCAATTGAAAGCAATTCCACTTCGAACACCAGTACAGAATTGGCAGGAATTTTAGGGCTTGGGCTTTGCGCGCCATAAGCCAATTCCGCTGGAATGTGTAGACGCCATTTACCGCCCACCTTCATCATTTGTAACGCTTCAGTCCAGCCAGGAATAACACGATTCACTGGGAATTTTGCAGGCGTACCACGTTCAATTGAACTATCAAATACAGAACCATCAATTAAAGTACCTTGATAATGTACTTCAACAGTATCAGTCGCCGCAGGCTTATCACCCTTACCTTCAACTAATACTTCATATAGCAAACCACTATCAGTAGGCTTCACACCTTCTTTTTTAGCGGTTTCAGCAAGATACGTTTCGCCTTCTTTTAGAACCGCTTCAGATTCAACTTGTTGCTTCGCCATTTGCTCTTCACGTACAGCAGCAAATGCTTCACGAATCGTATTTTCATCTAGGCGCGCTTCTTTTTCATTTAGCACATCTTGCAAACCAGCAATCATGGCATCTGCATTAATTTCGATAGGCTGCCCTGTCACACTACGAGCCATACTCATACCAATGCCATAGCTCATTTTGTCTACATTGGTTTCCAATGCTACTTCTTTTTCACCACAACCTGCTAACAATGCAGCAGAAACCAAGGCTACCATAGGTAGTTTACGCATAATTAATCTCTTATTTTTTAGTTACAAACAAAGCGACCCTCGTCAAAACGTCGCTTACATTCTCGATGATAGTTATCACAAACTTGGTGCTCAGCGGCCGTCATTTCACTTTCGATCGCATAATCACACTCTTGAATCTTTTTACGAAGATCATCATCACTTAATCGGCTAATATCATTTCCACATGCCACAAGCAAAATAGACAGTGAAAGTACCATTAAGTTTTTAGGTTTCACTATATTCATAGGCCGAACCCTTAGCCAGACTGCCAAACAAATAAAAAGCCAGCATAGCTGGCTTTTTATTTCATTTATAGGTGCAGACTCAGACCAATGTAAGGTCCTGCAACGGTCGCTTTAGCGCTAAGGTCATCATCACTACCGCCAAAGTCATCTGGATTAATTTCCAAATCAAAGCTGCGGTAACCTGCAGTAATACCCACATCCAATAATGGAATAACCGGTAACACATAAGTCATGTTTAGATCGTAATCAGTAATACCACTGTCGCCGTAAGAAATAACATTAATGTCACCACCCAAAGACAAACCCGTTAGCGGGATATCAACACCGGCTTTCAGGTAACCCATAGGTACAGTTACATCTAGATCTGCAGAACTATTCACTGTATTTGAAGCTACCGCCATGGAGCCGTCAAATTGGCGTAACGTCAAACCAAAATCCAATGTCACGATTGGAAGCGGCAAACCCCAATATAGAGTGTAATCTGTATGAGTTAGATCTAATTCAGTTGCTACATTTTCAGAAGCGCTATAGCTTTGACCACCAAAACTAAAGTTTGAAGTTAATGTACCATTACCGTCAGAACTCATGTCCGTCATTTTGACTTTTACATTTGGCACAACTGGAATTGGGTGTTCAAACGCAAAATACACAACGTTTTGGCCACCTGCATCTAGGTTTAAATCATCTTCTAGATCAGCCGTTGAAGTTGTAGAACCAGCATCACCTGTTACGGTTTGATCCCAATAGTAACCACCGGCATAAAAATCCACTAGAGGCAGTGCACTGGCTGCTTGAGGTAAGGTAGCAGCAACAACGGCTGCAGCAAGGACTTTTTTCATTGTTATCTTCCTTCAAAAAAGTAATCTAGACGATTAACCAAGGCTTAACGCTACCATGATCAATAGAATTGACCAAATTTAATCACAACTTCCAGCAAAACACAGCCTACCTACTGGCTATTTGTGCGCATTTTCAAAGAAGTACGGTGTTTTTTTGATATAGAAAGGTAACGCTATGTAAGTTCGCACCAATCAAAACCCACTTCTTGATCTGCCATAATCACCCAATCGGAACGACAGCTCAGCGCAGCGCTAATACTATTAATTGCCAATTCCCGCTGATTATTTTGCTCACTAATGTGCGTAGCCACGACAAACTGCAATTGCTTTTGTTCAATCTGAGTTAAAAAGTGAGCCGCTTGTTCATTATTCAAGTGCCCTAAATTTCCCTCAACACGAACTTTTAGCTTGGGCGGATAAGGGCCCCGACGCAGCATGGCAACATCATGATTGGTTTCGATTAACAAACCATGACAATGGCGATATTGCTCAATGATATGGGGAGTCAAACTACCTAAATCAGTAAGCACACCCACACGGAATTCCCCATCACTGACCACAAATTGCGTAGGTTCACGCGCATCATGGGGCACCACAACCGGCGTAATCACCAACTGCCCCACTTCAAAATTAGCGTGACTATCGATCACCTTCAAACTAGGAATAGAGCCTAAGCCATCATACTGAGCCGTGCCATGGGAGCAATACACAGGAATGCGATACTTACGCGCGAGGGGGCCTACGCCCTTGATATGATCACTGTGTTCGTGAGTAATGAGAATGGCGCTGAGATTTAAAGGCGTTAACCCTTTTTGCGCGAGACGGTTTTCAAATTCTTTTAAGGTGAACCCGTTGTCGATTAATACACAGGTTTCACCTTTCTGAATTAAGGTACCATTACCTTTGCTGCCACTGCCAATACTACAAAAACGCACTAGAGTTTTTCTTGTATCTTTTCCAATAACGATTGCGCTTGCTCATCTTCGGCCAAATTATCAGCATCCACATGAATCGCAATATACACACCAGTACGAGCTTGGTTTAATTTCACCTGCAGAGGTACAATGATTGGCTCAGGTTCTCCGCCAAATAGGCCAGACCAAAAACCCACATCGTCCGGATTGCCCGGCTTGGTTAATTCGATGTAGTAAGTACCAATGCTACGGTTTAAATCTACTATTGCGATATCCGCTTTTTTCAAAGCTTCACCCAATTCAGACCATGCCCGTGCAAACTCAATATTCAAACGAAGAATTGGCGTACCATTACCATCTTTTAAAAGATTAGTTTCAAGTTTCACCTGACTCATCTGCGATAAAGATGTTGTATCAGCCTGTTCCTCTGGTAAATCCAGCGGCTTAGGTCGAGGCAGCACAAACTCCTCTGCTGTTAACTTGCCCTTTACATCAGGAATAGGCAGCTGAGGCTTTAATGCCACCTGGGCCACGTCTTTAGGCACTTGAATCACAGGTTGTATTTCACTGGCAAGATAATCGTTTTCACGATCATGAAATAACCAACTACACCCATTTAGGCCCAAGAACAAAACAAACAACAGACCTAAGCGCATTAGGTTCTCCAACTTTATAATTATTAAATTAAGTCCCATTGACCCAATGCTTGGCGTAATGGTTCCCTAAATTGCTCAGACAACTGCGTCAAAGGCAAACGAATGGCCGGGCCGATTAGACCCATTTCGTGCAACGCCCACTTAACAGGAATCGGGTTGGACTCTAAAAACATAGCATTGTGTAAAGTCATCAATTTATCATTCATGGCTTTAGCTTCTTCAGACTTGCCTTCCAGCGCTAACTCACACAACTCTGCCATTTCTGCAGGAGCAATGTTTGCGGTTACTGAGATATTGCCTTTACCACCGGCCAGGATTAATTCATAAGCCGTTTCATCATCACCAGAGTACACAGCCATTTTGTCACCTACGCGAGCAATGATGTCGCGCGCACGAGCAATATCCCCTGTCGCTTCTTTAATACCAACGATGTTATCCAATTGCGCTAAACGCTCCACAGTTTCAGGTAACATGTCGCAAGCTGTACGACCTGGCACGTTGTATAGGATTTGCGGGATACTCGCTGCTTCCGAAATAGCTTTATGATGCAAGTACAAACCTTCTTGGGTTGGCTTGTTGTAATATGGGGTCACCAATAAAACCGCATCCGCACCTAAGCGTTGCGCTTCTTTGGTTAAATGAATAGCTTCTGAAGTAGAGTTTGCGCCAGTACCTGCAATAACAGGGATGCGACCGTTAACCCATTTCACCACCTGACCAATGACTTCTAAATGCTCTTCTGGGTCTAACGTAGCAGACTCGCCTGAGGTGCCGACAGCGACAATAGAGGCAGTACCCTTCTCAATGTGCATCTCCACCAATTTTTGTAGGGCATTCCAATCCACAGCCCCTGATGCTTCCATTGGTGTCACTAAAGCCACGATGCTTCCGGTGATCATTTACCTTCTCCGAGAACGATATAAAAATAGAGCGCAATGGTACTGGCGCAGCCCCTTTGTGGCAAGGCCCGCCAGTTGAATATGGGCGTTATACACACCCAATTTGAGGTTAAATATGAAGAAAGGCGATTACGCCTCGGGCTCTTGTTGAGCCGCCTGTACACCTTTTGGCCAAGCCGTGATCACAGCTTTAAATATGGTGGCCAGAGGGATCGCAAAAAACACCCCCCATAAGCCCCATAAACCACCAAATAGCAACACCGCAAGGATAATGACCACAGGATGTAAGTTCACCGCTTCAGAGAACAACAAAGGCACCAACACATTGCCATCTAACGCCTGAATGATGAAATATACAGCCACCAAGTAGTAAAAGTCTGATGTCACCCCCCACTGGAAGTAGGCAATCAACACCACAGGGATGGTCACAACTGCCGCTCCGATATATGGAATCACAACCGACAGGCCCACCAATATCGCCAACAAGGC
>JABXIK010000045.1 GCA_013373125.1 Gammaproteobacteria bacterium
ACTTGTGCGCCCATTACGCCAGCTGAAAGTAAGCTTGCTACTGCAACCGCTTTAGATAGAGTTTTCATAAGTTTTCCTTAGAAATAGTTTTGTTTTTATTATGAGCCCAGCGAACTCGCTATCAGGCTTAAAATTAGCGAGACATGCTCAGCATTAGCGCACAAAACAAAACCATCTTTTAATCTATGCACTCTTTTAGCAAGGATGAGACCAACTTTGCCCAAAGCGCATGATTAAAGGGCTGGCATCTATCAAATATCATAGACCAGCACAGGAAATGCTCCATTTTGTGGCGATAATACAAAACAAGCTCATTTACAGTGCACAAACTTGCCCCGTTATTACTCACGGGCACAAAGCTGCACCATGAGAATAACTTATGCTGTGTGACCACTTCATTTCAAGCAGCTAGAAGCAAATAAATGCGGTTTCGTGATAAATGCCCTAAATTGGCAAATTCAGTCTAAGCACTAGTGTATAGGCCTGATAAGTACTGGGGTTGTGGTACACTCGGGCCCAAATAGGAGAGCAAAATGAAAGCCGAAATTTTAGACAAGATCGCGTCACAAATTAGTGCGTTATTACCGGACCAAGCCGGCCAAGACATGAAAAATAACATCCAACAAATACTTGCTCGCCAGTTAAATAAAATGGATGTCGTGAGTCGAGACGATTTTGAAGCTCAACAGGCCGTGTTATTACGCACCCGTGAAAAGCTAGAAGCATTAGAAAAACAGGTCGCAGCGCTTGAAGCGCTAATCCAACCTTAGGCGCCGTTTCAAATGGGTCACAATTCATACTTCTGTCTGATAGTGCCAACAGATCTAACCCTTACACTGAAAGGCTAATTTCTTACGAAGGCAAGGATCGCCATGTCGTTAGCAGTCGTGTATTCACGGGCCAAAGTAGGCATTGATGCCCCGTTAGTTCATGTGGAAACCCATCTCTCCAACGGATTACCGGCTTTTTCTATTGTGGGTTTGCCTGAGGCCGCCGTTAAAGAAAGCAAAGATCGTGTCCGTAGCGCCATATTAAACAGTGGCTTTGAATTTCCCGCCTCGCGCATCACAGTGAATCTTGCTCCGGCCGACCTGCCCAAAGAAGGCGGTCGATTTGATTTGGCCATCGCCATTGGCATCCTTGCCGCCAGCGAACAAATCCCCAATGACACACTGACTCAGTATGAGCTACTGGGGGAACTTGCGTTAACCGGCGCCGTTAGAGGCGTATCAGGAGTCATTCCTGCCGCATTAGCAGCCACGACTGAAAACCGAACACTCATTCTGCCGAATAAAAATACACAAGAAGCGTCTCTTAGCCGTGGAACGCACCTCACTTGCGAGCATTTACTGGAGGTGTGTGCCCATTTAAAGCAACTTACAACCTTACCCGCTTTGCCCAGCACGCCTATTGCGCAAGAGCACTATCACGGCCCGAACCTCGCTCAAGTGAAAGGACAGCATCATGCAAAACGCGCTTTGGAAATTTGTGCAGCAGGGGGGCATAACCTGCTCATGAGTGGCCCTCCTGGAACAGGTAAAAGTATGCTTGCCCACTGCTTACCGGGTATTCTGCCACCGCTCAATGAAGCAGAAGCACTGGAAGTGGCATCCCTTTACAGCGTCTCCAATCAACCTGCACGGCCGTATTTCACCACGCGCCCATTTCGACTGCCACATCACACAACATCCGGCGTCGCTTTGGTAGGTGGCGGCACGCACCCAAAGCCAGGGGAAATATCCTTGGCCCATCATGGCATTCTATTCTTAGATGAAATTCCAGAATTCAGCCGCCATGTATTAGATGTATTACGCGAACCATTGGAAACGGGCCGAATCAGCATCAGTCGCGCCGCTCAACAGGTGGAATACCCAGCTAACTTTCAACTGGTGGCCGCCATGAACCCCTGCCCTTGTGGATATCTCAAACAACCCAATAAACGCTGTGGCGATTGCTCAGAAGCGAAAGCCCTCAAATACCAAAGTGCGGTGTCAGGACCATTACTGGATCGCATCGACATTCAAATTGAAGTGCCGGCTCTCACTAAAGGCCTGTTATCGAGTTCAGAACAAGGGGAAAGCAGCGAGCAAGTGAAGACACGTGTCATCGCTGCCAGAGAAAAACAAATGCTCAGACAAGGCTGTACCAACGCCCAATTAAATCAGGGTCGAATATCCACATTTTGCCCACTGAATACCGAGTTGAGCCAGCTGTTAGAAGATGCTCTGGATAAACTTGGACTCAGCGCACGTGCGTATCATCGCATCATTAAAGTGGCCCGCACACTTGCCGATTTAGCCGAGTCTCCAGATATTGAAAAAGCCCATCTGCTCGAAGCCTTGAGTTATCGTCAAATGGAGCGGCGCTTGAATCCGGCCCCCAGCCATGCCACCTAGGGCTCGGTGAGCATAATCCCATGTCCCATATAACCATTAGATTTAATTGAAACTCTAATCAAATGCGTGGATTTTTGATAACCTTGCGCCCTCAATTATCAGTAAAGAAGTCTTTGTGAATCACTTAAATCCCCGTCAAAAAGAGTCCGTATTACATATTGATGGTCCGCTATTAGTTCTAGCAGGGGCGGGGTCCGGCAAAACCAGTGTAATCACCACAAAGATCGCCTATCTCATCGAACAATGTGGCGTACCCGCCCGTAACATCACCGCTTTGACTTTCACCAATAAAGCGGCAAAAGAAATGAAAGAGCGTGTGGGTAAATTAGTACAAGGCAAAGCCGCCAGCGGCTTAACGGTTTCCACCTTCCACAACCTTGGCTTGAACATCATCCGTAAAGAACATAAGCATCTTGGCATTCGCCCAGGGTTCTCTATTTTTGATGATGGCGACACCAAGTCACTGTTAAAAGACATTATGCACCGTGAGCACGATGCAGACGGCGACATGGTGGATATGATCAAACAACAAATCGGCACACTCAAAAACGATTTGATCGAACCGGATCAAGCCATTCAAATGGCCCAATCCCCACAAGAAATGCTAGTCGCACAAACCTATGCCAGTTACGATCGTGCATTAAAAGCGTATAACGCCGTAGACTTTGACGACCTCATTCGCATTCCCACTTTGTTGTTTATGAACAACCAAGCCGTGCGTGAAAAATGGCAAAAAAATACCCGCTATCTTTTGGTGGACGAATATCAAGACACCAACACCAGTCAGTATGAATTGGTAAAAATTCTCGTGGGCCACCATGGTAAATTTACTGTGGTAGGGGATGACGACCAATCTATCTATGCATGGCGTGGCGCCAAGCCTGAAAACTTAAGCTTATTAAAAACTGACTTCCCCAATTTAAAAGTCATCATGCTGGAGCAAAATTATCGCTCCACCGGTTTGATTCTTAATGCCGCCAACCAAGTGATTGAAAACAACCCCCACGAATTTGTGAAGAAACTTTGGTCTGATAAAGGCTACGGCGACCCAATTCGCATCGTTAAATGCAAAAGCGAAGACAACGAAGCGGAGCGTATTGCCACTGAAATCATCGAACACCGGCTGCGTCATCAAAGTAAATACCGCGACTATGCCATCTTGTTCCGCGGCAACCATCAGTCACGTTTGATGGAAATGAAGCTACAACAGTATCAGGTGCCGTATAAATTAAGTGGCAGCCAATCGTTTTTTGCTAAAAGCGAAGTAAAAGACATCATGAGTTATTTAAAACTCTTGGTGAACCCAACGGACGACACCGCGTTTTTACGCGTGATTAATATTCCACGCCGTCAAATTGGTCCTTCCACCTTAGAAAAGCTCACAGAATACGCAGGCAAGCGTCAGCTTAGTTTAATGAGCGCATCCAGTGAGTTGGGCCTTGAACAATTACTCTCACCATTAGCCGTAGATAAATTGCAACGCTTTAGTAATTGGGTGCAAAACACCACTAAACGCTGCTTTACTGATGACCCGGTACAAGCCATTAAAGAAATGGTGCACGACCTAGATTATGAAGCCTGGTTACACCAAACCAGTAACACGCCGAACATGGCCGAAGCGCGCATGAAGAACGTCTGGTTCTTAATCGATAATATCGAACGCATGCTCGACAAAGCAGAAGAAAACGGCGAAGAAATGGATATCGAAGACGCCGTTGGTAAACTCATCTTGCGCGATATGTTAGAACAGCAAGAGCAAGAAGACGAGCTGGATCAAGTGCAGCTCATGACCTTGCACGCATCCAAAGGTTTGGAATTTCCTTATGTTTGGATCATGGGGTTAGAAGAAGAAATTCTACCGCATCGCAACAGCATAGAAGCGGATACCGTAGAAGAAGAACGCCGCTTAATGTACGTAGGCATCACACGAGCCAAACAAAACCTCACCCTAACCTTAACCGGTAAACGTAAAAGCTACGGGGAAAGTTTTGAACCCACGCCAAGTCGCTTCTTAGAAGAACTACCTAAAGATGATGTTCAACGAGAAGGCTTTGGAGAGGTGAGCCAAGAACAAAAACAAGCTCGTGGTGAATCCGCTTTGGCAGGGCTTAAAAATTTAATGAATAGCTAAAATACTTTTTCATTTTTTTGTCATGATTTTCATCCTTTGCAGATAGTGTAAAGAATGAAAAAGCAGCATACCTCATACTAATCGCTGAAACCGAAAATTAATAACCCATAAAAAGTTATTAGTCATTTTCCTGTTTTAGAGTTATCTCACAACTCGTGTAGGTAAAGGCTTACACGCTTCACCTTATCCCAAGCACCCCCACACACTAAACTTGCGCCGCATTTTTCCATTCACATACTCAAGGAAGCGTTTATGTTTAGTTACAAGCTTGGATTTCAAGCAAGTTTGCTTGCCAGTGCAATCGCCTTAACCGGTTGCGGCAGCGATTCGGATTCATCTTCAAATGACAATGGACCTGGTGCGGGTCGTGAAGGTACCGCCGTTAGCGGCTTGTCTATTTCTGCAAAAGGCGGTTCATCCACATTAGGTCGTGGTGGTTCTGGCGGTAATATCGATATTTATAAAACAAACAGTCCAGCCAATTTAAATATCGTAAAACAAGGCAACATTGATGCAAGCTACACATTGCCTGCTCAAACACCTGAATTTGGTACGAACCCAGTCACCATCACAGAGACTCAAACCATTGAACTTGTAACAGACAGTATTCTGCCTGGTGCAGGTACTCTGTATATGGTACCTAACCATTATCGTTTATACCGCTCAACTGGTGAAGGCATGCTTACCAGTGAAGCAAACGAAGTCACCGGCTTAACGGTTAATGCAGACGTAACCTTATTCCTACCTGCAAATAACGGCTCAAGTAGTGCGCGTTTGTATTTTGATAAAGACATTCAAAACAACGGTACTATCACGACCGTTAATGGCAGCATTGCTAGTCGAGTAGATTTATATCTATACCCTGCCGCTTATTACGGCAGCGGTGATATCAACCTAAAAGGTGAAACGGCTAACCAATATCGTCAATCAGGTGGTGATATCTACATTACCGCTTACACCATTCAAAACTCTGGTTTATTCAACACCTCTGGTGCCAACAAAAGCAGTGAAAACACAACAGGTAATGGCGGTGGTAATGCCGGCGTTATTTCTTTAAGTGCTGAGGTCTTCATCGAAAACACCGGTGAGCTTCGTGCTAACGGTGGCCATTCAGATTCGGATTCTGGCACCAATGGCGCAGACATTACTTTAAATGCCATGGCGGTCATTAATACCGGTAGCATTAATTCAAATTCAGGTACGGGCACAACCTCTAATTACAGCTCAAACAGCTCAGATATCGCATTAAATGCAGCTCGCGACATTATCAATACAGGTACCATCAGTAGTCTTGGTGCCAATGCCATCGACAGTGGCAACGCCGGCCGTGGTGGTGATATTCGTTTTTATCTTTCAGACAACGAATTCTTAGCGCTAGATCAACGCATCATTAACACAGGTGACTTGTTAGTAACAGGTGGTTCTATCACTGGCGATTCAAGTGGTCGCGCAGGTTACGGGGGTTACATCGGTATTTCCAAGGAAGAGCCAGATGAAGAGCGTAACGCTCCTCTTGTATTTGAAATCTCTGGTAACTTAAATGCAGACGGTGGCTCAAGTATTCACGCATCTTCTTATGCGGGTAACGGCGGATCAATTGATATTGAAAACTGGGACTATCCAACTTCAAGTGCCGAGACCTTCTTAATCGGTTATGACAGCATCAACACCAGTGGTGGTAATGGTATTTATGCAGGATCTGCTGGTGATATTGAAATTTTATTTGAAGATTACCGTGAAGATCGTAGCGGGTATTATATGCCAACCGTAAGTGGTGCCATCTACAATGATGTGGATCTTATTTCACAAGGCGGAAGCACCATTGCAACTGAACAACCTGAGGGAGAGCCTCAACAAACTGGCTCAGGTAATGATGGTGGCTATGTGCAAATTTTAGCAGATAACTACTCCGCTTATTTAACACCAGGCAAGGTCAACGTCACTAACAGTGGTGTGATTTCTGTTAACGGTGGTAACTCTTTCGATAACAGCTCTCGCTCAACTGCCGAAGGTGGTGAGGTTTATATCGGAGCGTCACACAATGTGGTGATTGATAACACCATTAATATGTTTGGCGGTAATGACGATCATGTAGCCGCTGCAGGTGAAGGCAGTAACCATTCTGGTTCTAATGCAGGTAGCCTAAATGTGTACAGCATTTATGGTAAAACTAACATCGATAGCGCCATCAATGGTCAAGGTGGCAAAGGGGATCGCATCGGCGGTCACGGCGGTTTTGTAAGCGTTAACTCAAAACAAACTGCAACCATTAACGGCAGCATCAACTTAAGTGGTGCCAATACTGTTGAGAGTGAAGTGGATGGTATCGAAACTGACGGTGGTGATGCAGGCCAATTAATGGTGGTTTCTGAATCTATGGATTCAAAACTTAATGCCACATTAGTTGCCACTGCTGGTACCGGTGACGCTACGAGCGAAGAGCGCATTGTATATGTTGATGCCGATTGCTTAAGCAACAACTGTCAACAACCTGGTCCTCGCTAGTAATGAAAAGGAAGGCGTAAGCCTTCCTTTTTTATTTTTTTGAGATTCATCATGCGTGTATTATTTATTTTTTTATTTATCACATCTTTAAATCTGCAAGCCAATGAAGACTGGTTCCAGTATCAAGAGCACACTCAAACCTATAATGTGGATGCAATTAACATTCATCCCTCAGCCTTTTTTAAGTATTTAAGTTTTTATACTGGCATCGGCATTCAATACGATCAAAGCATTTCCACACCGATAAATTTTTATGGCAAGAATACAAGTCAGCAACAACTCATACAATTTTTGGAAAGCGAGTTCTCTACGTTGCTCACATACAAAAAGAACAAGAATAACGAAAATATATTAACCAACATTGCCATTCTTCCTAAAGGGCAATTCCAATCAGATAATATGGTCATGGCCATCGATCCTGTACAAGAAGCCATAACCGCTAAATCCGATAACATGCCTACAATTGCAAGACCAGTTTATCAAACTCGACTTGAGAGCATGGAAGAAAAAATCAGAGATCAAGTTGAGCGTTTGGCAGAAAAGCGCATTGAAAGCCGCGAATATCGCAAACAAAAAATGGAAAGGATTGCGGCAGAAAAACAGACTTTAAAACAACAAAGATTGGCCGAATTAGCAGAACTCAAAGTCAGCGACCCTAAGCTGTATGAACGCACGAAAGCTATTTATTTTCCTCAACCCAAGCAAGACCAATAGTCTTGCTTGGCAAAGAGATATTATTGCTTAGCTTTTAAAATCTCATGAATGTAAGCGCTGCCACTGACTGAAAAGTCATTGAGTAAATCACTAATGCTATGAGTCAATGTAGCGAAACCATCTTCGCCTGCATGCGTTTTCACCTTAGCCGATAATTCCTCTAACACCACCACTTCTGAATATTCCACGCTGGGGTCCGAAACATATTCGTAAGGAAAGCTCGCTTCTAAAACGGCATCCATAGCATCGGCTTTCTCCACAGATTTTTTTGCAAATACCTCAATCATGTCCTGTTCATGAAATTCTGCAATGGGTTCGTTCACGCTTAAGGCTTGGATGGTTTCATGTTGCATATCATGCTGTGAATACGCTTTGGTCATGATCACGCTTTGGAAGTCCTCCAACACAGTATGGCGATTACTCACCAGCTGCACCGCTTCTTTTTGCGCATTCGGGAAACCCAACATACTTAATAACCCAACCCAGATGGTGCTTAAGGTGCTGTTACCCGGTACCGGTGTCACATGGTATGGATTGGTAAAATCGCCAATATAATGCAAGCCCCAACCCATAAAACGATAACCCCAATAATCGTGACCATTGGCAAACGCCAGTTCCGCTAAACGCTTGTATTGATGAATCCGCATCTGTGGATAAGTCTCTTTTAAGAAACCACCCAACGCATACAGAATAGATGACTCATGATAGAAACCCATGTGAAAAGGTGCCTGTGTGCCGTACTCCAAGTTAGGGTTACCAAACGGCTGCTTACCAAAGCCAAATTCCTGCCCGTAGTCCGTGCCACTGTCTGTGAATAAGCCAATGTCATGACCATGGTCCGGCTCATCGTTAGCGCTTACTACCACATCAACTGCTGCTACAAGGTCTCCAGAAGTAAGCGCTTGCAAAGGTAGCTCATTCAAATGACCCAGATTTTTAAACACGCTAATGCGCTGAGGGTCCATGGCCTCCCCTTGTAACTGGCTACCCGGCATGCCTTGTAAGTACAACGCAAACTTCGCATTAGGGTTGATGCGAATGGCGCGAGTGAAGCGCTTAACCACATCGTCTTGACTCCCCGTTGCTGTGAACGCTAAGGCATCCGGTCTTGGGTTGTAATGCCATAGATTCTCAGCCATCCAAGCTTCATCTTCCGCGAGTAGCTGCGCCACTTGCTGTTCATTCGCCATCAAGAATTCCGCTAGGCTTTCCACTTTAACCGGAGCCGCATTCGCCACTTCTGGCATGGACTGCACCAGCTGATGACTGACTAGGGTGTGATTTGACCAAGACCAAACGCTGGCAGAGGCCAAAAAGGCGATCACCGTGCCCAAGATTGTTATTATTTTCATTGCGACGTTACCAAAGAAATTGAAGACATTACCTTACAAAGAGTTAAGGTCATGACACAAGGTCATTTCAGGCAGGGCTATCGTTAAATTACGACAGGCATAAAAAAACCCGCCGTAGCGGGTTTTTTAGCAAATGAAGCTTAGTTGCTCATGTGCTTGATGGCGTTACCAATTTCTTCGTCAGAACAGTCACCACAGGTGCCTTTAGGTGGCATTAGGTTTAGACCGTTGATGGCATTAGCTAGGGTTTTGTTGAAACCTTTTGCTAGGCGATCTTTCCAAGCGCCTTTATCACCGGCTTTAGGGGCACCCATGGCACCAGTGCCATGACACGCTGCACAGTAAGTGTTGAAAACATCAGAACCAGAACGAGGGCCACTAGAAGCAGCCGCTGCCTTACCTGCCGCAGCACATTCAGTGCCTTGAACACATACTGCACCCACTGGAGCAATACGTTCTTCAATCGTGCTTGCAGTCGCTACAGAAACCACAGCACTTAGGGCTAAAACCATCATGGAAGTCATCAATTTAGTCACGGTCATCCTCTCTCTAGGCGCCAATTATTAAAATTCGCTGGATTATACTCACAAAAGTCGCCGTCTAAAAACCAAAGTGCGTGATTTTGTCAAAAATCAACGACTTGCATAGACTCAGATCATGTGAATTTGTGTGTTAGAGCCCTTGATCACCCTCTAACTCTAGTCGGCTTTATGTTCTTTGCCTAAAAAAACCACAGCCTGTAAGGCCATCCACTGCTCAATCTTAGCTTTGCTCCACACGCCCAATAAAGCGACTGCGATATTCGCTGGGAGAAATGGCATAACGCTGGCGAAACGCTCTGGAGTAACTCCCCGACTGGCGAAAGCCACACTCCACGGCAATGCTTTTTACCGGCGCATCAGAATGCTCGAGTAAATTCCGTGAACGCTCCAAACGCAGCTCAATCAGCAACTGAGCCGGCGTCATATCAAATGCCTGCTGGCATTTGCGGTGCAGGTTACGAATGGAGATATGCATGGCTTCTGCCATCTGATCCACAGAAAGTTGCTTATGAAGGTTATGTTCCAGCCAGCTGATCAGCGACATGAGGCCGGCATCCGGTGCCCTTGTCTGATAATTAATGGGGGCCGAGAACTGCGCCTGACCACCCTCACGGAACAGATACACCACCAGTATCCGAGCAACCGCCAGCGCGAGGCTTTTACCCGCATCTTTCACCACAAAGGCCAGCAACATATCCACACCGGACATAATACCGGCCGAGGTCCAAATGCTGCCTTCGTTTACATATAAGATATTGTCCTGCACCTGAGCCGCTGGATAGCGCTGCTTAAGAATATGAACCCCATCCCAATGAGTGGTGACCTTATGGCCATCCAATAGCCCCAGTTCCCCGAGGAAAAAGCTGCCCATACAGATACTGGCTTTAATGTCAGCTAGGGCGCACAAGCGGGCAATCTGCTGCATAAAGTGCTCATCCGCCAGACGCTGCAATACAACAAAGTTATGACCACCCGGAATGATGAGTAGATCGATTTTTTCTAGGGAAAATTCACTGATCGGGCGACAGCTTAGATTCGTGCCTGCCGATGTTTTTACGCTCTGCTGCTCATAAATTGAGAAGTAATGTAATTCGTAGAGTGGCGTTTCCGATAGGGCATTCGCCACAGATAAAACTTCTGCCGGCCCAGCCACGTCCATCAACTGGACATCGTCGTAGAGTACTATCACTACCTGTTTCATTGGCATGCCCAGCCTGAATCTAATTCCCTGTTTGTAAGAGAGATTAGCTCAGACGACTCGTGTAAGAAACCGCCCTCACACACCTGCCATCCTGCCTTTGTCCACATGGCAGTCTGAGCGAACCCTTTGGCAGGATTTGCGCTTAGCCGTCTCTTTATAATCTGCACTTTAAACATGCGGGAAATTCCTATGAAAACTCATCTGACTCTGGCTATTACTCTAGCCTCTGCCAGCTTGCTAACGGCCTGTGGCGGTTCTTCTGGCAGTAACAATCAAGCTCCTGTCGTCAGCCAAGTGACCATTAATGATACCAATACTGGTTCACTGCGTCACAAAGACCTGCTGCAAGCGAGCTACCTCTATGATGACGCCGAGCAGGATGCAGAAGGCACTTCCGTAATCAACTGGTATATAGAAGACACACTTGCCCACACTGGCCCTGATTTTACGCCAGGCTTCGACGCCATTGGTAAAAACATCACATTAGCCGTTCGCCCAATGGCAGCGACAGGCACTAAAGAAGGCACGGAAGTCCGCACGACCATAGGCCCAGTGATTGAAAACGAAACACAATTATTTGTGATCAAAAACGATGAAGAGAGCGCCGACGATAATAATATTGCGGATTTGTACATCACCGACGGCGACTCAGGGAACACGATCAAATTATCCAGCGCATTAAGCTATGGCAAGCCGGTTGCGATGAAAGACAATTGGCTGATTCCCGCTATGTGGAATCTCGATCCTCTGTTCCCGAACATCAATGTCAGCGGCTTTTTGTTTACCGATGGTACCGAGGCTGGCAGTCAAAAAATTGTGCTCGACAACGCGAAAGAACTCTACCCGAATCATCTGACCAATTTTGGCGATAAAGTCCTTTTCAGCGGTGTCGATGATATTCATGGTGACGAGCTATGGATAACAGATGGCACAGTGGCCGGTACCAAACAAATTAAAGACTTGTTCGATGCCGGTGGCGGCGAAGACAGTCATCCGGATCAATTTACGGTTGTGGGTGATCAGTTTTATTTCAGTGCCAAAATCGACAGAGATAACAAAGTTTTATGGGTGAGCGATGGCACCGCCGAAGGTACGAAGCCAGTGGAGCCCACGGTTTATAATCCTCAAATGGTGAGAAATTTTAATGGCAAATTGATCGTTAAAGCCGCAGATCATCCTGATAATCTCTCGGCTCTGATCGCCATGGTATTTGATCCTGCCGAGAACACGTTAAGTTCACTCGGTGTGCCCAATTCAACGGCCGTATCAATTAGCAGCACTGACTCTCTCATCGTTATTACAGCGGGCTACTCAGCTGATAAAAAAATCTGGGTTAGCAAGGGCGTTGCAGGTGATGCGCAGCAGATTACCTCACCGGAAATCATTCCTAACACCATCGTTGAAACCAGCCTTGGCTTGTATATGACCACGACCATGGTGGATGGCGTGAGCGATACATCATTCTGGAAAATTAACGACGTAGATGATTTAGAAAACTTCTCACTTAACGGCAGCACGGATTACCGTGCCTATAACCCAACCGTATTCAACAATACGATCTTTGCACGCATCATCGATAACACGGGTGACTCAGAACTTCACGCGATTGATGGCAGCGAATTTAAAAAGATTGCCGATGTTAACCCTAACGGCATGGGTGTATGGCCATTGGACTATTACCAAGATGAATTCATCACAGTCAATGGCTCGTTATTGTTCATTGGCAATGATGATGAACACGGTGCCGAACTGTGGGCGACCCAAGGGGATGAATCTAGCACCGTACTTTTCAAAGAGTTCACCGCTGGCACGGATAGTACAAGATTCGAACTGAATCCACAGTCGCTAAACAACGGGCCAAATGGGTAAAGAATTCTGAGTTCATGAAAGTCAGCCTTGGCTGACTTTCATGGGCGCTAGACGATCTGACCCATTATTTGCGGATGATTTTTTCATCCGCAAACCTGCAACCCTCGTAATCCCATCCGGATTGATTTTCAACTCGATGCATAGCTTCACGCAAGTTATGTGTATTCAAATGTTCATACAGGTGATTTCCCATGAATAGGATTTTGTGGATAACAGCCATATCGGCCGCACTTTCTGCCTGCGGTTCCAGCTCGAAAGGAGACAACACAGACCCCACTGGTCGTGTGGTTGTTCCTGGCAATATGGCTCCCGTTTCCAATAATGTCAGTTTGCAACACCCAACCCCTGACAGCATAAAATTTACAGACCAAATTACACTCGCCTACCAATACACAGACACAGAATCTGACGCTGAAGGCAACAGTGAAATACAGTGGTTTATTGACGACGAACAGATTGAGAATGCATCAGGCAAAACGCTCAATATGAACAATGCCTATTACGGCAAAACACTTAAAGCGAGCATCACACCGGTTGCCGCATCGGGTACCACTCATGGCCAAACACAATCGGCCACGCTTTCTATTCATCCCGATGCCGCGCCAGAAGTGCACAATATTCAACTGATCGACACAAACGGTGGCTTACTTGAAGTGGGCGATAAACTCACTGTGGATTACACCTTGTCTGATCGTGAAGGCCACGAACCCGAGGCGTTTACCATTACTTGGTACAGCGGAAACGACATTGCCCAAGGCGGCAACCTTAATGAATACACAGTCAAAAATGGTGATTTAAAGAAACTGATCTCGGTAAAAATGACGGTTCAGGCCAACAAAAAATGGAGCAACACATTTCAAAGTGACACACCATTACAAGTGGTGCCGTCACTCACATTTACCAAACCAGATGATGCCATTAGCTTGATTGGTCAGACATACACCAACCCAGCGGTTAGTGACTTGAATATCACCTACACCAGCTTATCAACGGACATAGCAGAGGTGGACTCTGCGGGCGTTGTCACTCTGAAACAACCGGGCACGGCCATCATTGAAGCCACCGATGGTTTCAGCACCATCAGTTACACCATTCGTGCAATTTCACCCATTATCAATATTAATGCTCGCCTTGGTGAAAACGACGGTACGCTGTTACTAAGTGGTGATTTAAATGGAATGCGTTTGTATGCCAGCGACTCTCAAGACTGCAACCCTGAGCAAGCAGAAAACTGCGTGAATCTGCAAACCACAGAACTAGAAAACAACAGCGCAACCACAGCGGTCATCAACGACAGTCACATTAGCCTTGATGCCAGCCGCTACCTAAACTTTGAGCTGGGCGCGTTTAAAGCCAGTGCCGAGTTGAATCATGTTAAGCCTCAATTAGATCAAGCCCTCGCAGCTATCGCTTTGTTCAAAGGCCGCTTGTGGATCTGGGGCGGCCGCGTCAATGACCAAGCGGTTAATCGCATCTGGTCAAGCGCTGATGGCAACGTTTGGCACGAACATACTCAGGAATCGCAGCAACTGTTTACCCCGCGTTCAGGCCACGGAGTCATAGAATACAACGGCAAACTGTATTTAATGGGGGGCTCACTCGGTTACAACCCAAACACTGGTTATTATTACTATGAAGATGTCTGGTCGTCAGCTGACGGTATTAATTGGGAACAAATTGCTACCTCAACCGCCATGGGACAAATTCCCGACCCAAGCCTCACCGTGGCCGATGGTCGCATGTGGTTAATCGAAGGCGTCATCAATCGCCGCTACTACTCTACCGATGGCATCAACTGGATTGAGGGTGGTAATGGAACCGATCTCAGCCATACAAAACTGGCCAGTTATACCAATGATCAGGATCAGGACATTCTGGTGAAAAGCGAGCGCAATGTTCTTTATCGCCCGAATACCACCAATAGCTTGTGGGAAGAATTTGATCGGTTCGAGAACCAGAATGCCAGCCCGTTTATTGTCAAAGCCAATGGGCGCCTGTACTTTTTTGACCTTTATTCCCAAACAGGAATCCGCCTTGACCGCGATGGCAGCACGGAATCTTTCACTCACGATCTACCCTCGGGTACGAATCTAGCGCGAGGCGTGTACAACGGCTTATTTTACGCCTTGGTCGGTATGAGTCAGACAATGAATCCGGCAGTAAGTCAGTTTCAGACGTACCTGTATAAAAGCGACGACGGCAAGCACTGGCGGCGAGTCAATTCACCCGCATTTGAAACGCGCAGATTTGCCGCATCCACTTGGCATCAAGGGGAATTGGTTGTTATTGGCGGGCGCGGATTACGCGGACAGCTGAATGATGTCTGGACTTCAGCCGATGGCCATCAGTGGCAGCAGCGTCTGCCTGACGACCCAACAAAAGCAATCACTAGCTATTGGAATCCATCCAAAGATTCCCCTTCCAGCCTGGTTTCTTTTAACGACACCTTGTATTTCAAATCCGACAGGGGTTTGTTTGTGAAAGAAGATGGCAATTGGAACTGGCAACTACAGGGACTGCCCGCGCTTTTGCAAAATGACAAGCTGGTCGCCACCGCCGACCACCTCTGGTATATCGGCAATAATTCCGACGGCAACGACTACATGTTGGAAATTTTCCGCTTGGATGCGAATGGCCGCTGGTCTTACGTTGATCAAATCATCGCACCACCGGATCTGCGCCAGGGTTTTGCCATTGGCGCCAATGATGAAGCTTTATTTATTGCAGGAGGCATCTTGGGTGAGCAGGGAACAAACTTGCCATACGTCTGGACCTCAGCCGATGGCATCCGCTGGTCTCGATTAGCCGACATGCCTTCTGCGCGTATCGACGCCACCATTCTGGCTCAAGGCGACAAGGTAATGATCATCGGTGGCAGGAACAGCGAGCACAATACCTATTTTAACGATGTGCTGGAACTGAACGGTGATAGCTGGACAGCGCACACAGCGCCGTTCTCAACACGTTACGGCGCATATGCAATCGCAACAGATGACACGGTATATATCGGTGGCGGCAATAGCCCTTACACACTGGCCGACGATATCTGGAGCAGTGACGATCTGAACCAGTGGTATCGCCTGATCAACGCTCAAGCAGAACTGCGCCCAGAAAGTCCGCAATAAGCCTTCCGCTCTGGCGGTTGTAACCTGCCGAGCGATGTCATATCGCTCGGCTTTTTTGTCTTCGCCACCGCATTTATTTCCATTGCTTGAATTTTAAGCATCGCTTTTTAAAAGCAATCGCCAACTTTTATGACGCTCAATCTTGTTTAAAGCCCAACACCGAGCAGTAGAGGGACAACCAAAAAGCGTATACAATGCGCGCACTTACGACATCAGCCTAAACTGAATCTGTAACCGCCCTTAGCTCAGCTGGATAGAGCGCGTCCCTCCGGAGGACGAGGCCAGAGGTTCGAATCCTCTAGGGCGGGCCATCAACGTTTTCCATTTCTGCAAAATCTTTCGCTTCATCAACACGCAGCATTCCAACATCAAAATGCCCTAGATGTGATGAGAACCTCTCGTTCGACCTAGTGAGGTACGAACGTAGGAGACGAACGAAGTGAGAGTGAGCTTGCCAACGGTCAATCCTCTAGGGCGGGCCATCAACGTTTTCCATTTCTACAAAATCTTTCGTTTCATCAACACACAACATTCCAACATCAAAACGCCCTAGATGTGATGAGAACCTCTCGTTCGACCTAGTGAGGTACGAACCTAGAAGACGAACTGTATTGGTCAACTAAATCTGGTTACCAGCTAAGAGACAAGTTTAAATCTTGCCTCTGCCACAGTAAGACCAAGCAAAATAAAAATGGCGAGCAGTTCCTCCACCTTTAGGCCATTTCATAGCCGCGAGGAATGCCAATAATAAAACTTACGGCCCAAACAAAAAAAGGGCCTAATGGCCCTTTTTTATTAGAGTAACAATCACTGTGCCTGGGCTGAATCCGCAGCAAATCCTAGATTTAGGGAGTAGTCGCCTGCACCCTCAAATGCAATTACCGCCACATAATAAATGCCTGGGCTCGAAATATATTCTGTGATTTCCTCATAACTGCCGCTATCACCTGAAACAGCGACCGAGTGGGTATCATCAATATACAAGCCTAGGTCCAAATCCACCGTTTCAGAGTCAGGGCCAGTTAATTCAAGAATGAGGTACCCGGTTTCTGGTACCGTAATTTTGAATACGTCTATGTCATCACCCGTTTCACTCACATTACCTGTTTGTACAGAAGGCAAATCAATCGGAGTCGCATTGGCTGCATCATTATTATCAGTTGAGCTTGAACTGGAACCGCCACAAGCGGTTAAAATCAAGAGGGAAGCGATCAATAATGCGGATTTAAAAAATTCCATTTCCTTTCCTTAACTTATAGCGCTGAAAATAATTGAGGGTTTAACTCAGCAGTGAGTTTCATATCACGCTTTTTCATATCTTTTAATGCAACAACAGGCTTATCTTTACTACAAACACCTTTTACTGCATCGAAGAATACATAACCTTTATATTGAACCTGACCCGATTTCACTGTGAACTTAATTGGATCAATACTGAAATTATCCTGTTTAAATGCAAACAATGGATTAGGTGAAATAAAATCACGAATAACGTAATCACCCGCTTCTAATGGGAAGCTATTGATTTGCACATTATTCTCTTCAACTTCTGGGCTATGAAAAGCATTCTTAATGCTTAATGTTTGGGCCACTTCATCGTCACTAGCTCGACGTACAAGTAGATTGGTGTTATTGAACTCATCCATACAAGCATCGGCAAGACCTGTGGACAACACAACAAAACCTTTGCTGGCGTTTTCACCTTCAAATGTGAATGGAGTACTGGCACAACCAGCAAGTGAGGCAACCAACATTAGGCCGGTAAGACGTTTCATGAGACATTCCTTATTCAATACGCTCGACTCATACAAAGGCATGAGGCGAAGAATATTAGCAAATATGAATATAAAGGACAGAATAAAAGGAAATATTTTGTGAACTGTATCAACTAATAATCACACCATAGTGATTTATTTAAGACACTCATGATCGACTCCCTATCTTACAACGCTTAGGCATTGAAGCGGATAACTGGTTAACCCTTACTACCTCGTTCGAGAAAAACTTTAAAGATTTAGTGGGCAGTACAACTGCATTAGGTAAGGCTGTTGAATTATTAGATCGAAAACGACGACCGAGCGCTCAAAACTGCGGAGCACTGCTCTCTTAAAGAAACCAACCGCCATTTTAAAACAGTTAAAACACTTAAATGTGGTTTTGGTGTATCTCGCTTTCTAGGACTTAACCTGTCGTTCGCATTTTGCATTTTGCATTTTGCATTTTGCATTTTGCATTTTGCATTTTGCATTTTGCATTTTGCATTTTGCATTTTGCATTTTGCATTTTGCATTTATTTTTAGGAAAACTGATCTCTATTCATATCTAAAATCTAAATTTTTCTGTCAGCACACAGACAAAAATAACAAGCTAATACTTTTGTCTAGCTGTGAGTGTCTTAGTTATTTGAGAGTGTCTGAATAATTCCTATAAAATCAGTTTGGCTTTCACCAATCAATCAGCAAAAAGTCTAAAATCAAGTACTCTGACCCCTTGATTCTATGGATTTTTCACAGCCAGCATAAGATGAAATCTTAATATGGGTGTCTTGATTAGTTTGCTAAAAAAAGGCCAGCTGATAAATCAACTGGCCTTCACGAATATTTCTGCAAGAAGGAAAGTCACCGGTATGAACTATTTATCATAGTCTTTTATAATTGCCAAAAGATCTATCTCGTTAATCCCTAGACTAACCCTAGGATCATATTCGGCCAATACCTCAGGATCATATTGTTTATCTTTAATTCTATAAATACTCCATGGTTCGGCTCTAACAAAATTGTTAACCGCAATAA
The DNA here is from genome assembly GCA_013373125.1 of Gammaproteobacteria bacterium. Lineage (GTDB taxonomy): Bacteria > Pseudomonadota > Gammaproteobacteria > Pseudomonadales > Oceanobacteraceae > Bermanella. The sequence continues at coordinate 18,628 of JABXIK010000045.1, forward strand.
AGCACCCAGTTTCTCCACTTGTTAATACTATTGCAGGGTCTTGGCTAAACTCTAAAGTAGATGTAGCCCCCTTTACAAAGGACCTATTAGCGATTGAATATGTATTAACATCCTCAGTTATACTACATACATGATGCTCGTTTTTTAGACATAAACGCATATTCTCAATCTTTTCATCGAATGATTCCTTAGAAGTTACCATACTGTAATTGAATACAGCCTTAGCTTCATCAAACACTCTTATACAGTGAGAATCCCCCCCGCTCGAACACGAGGACAGCATCCAAGTGAACAAAACCAAAAGCCATTTCATACGTTAGTCTCCAAAATAACCTGGAACATCATATCCCCCTGCTCTCACAATCAGGGGGTCAGAGTACTTGAAGTACCCTTACCAGAAAACAAGTACTCTGACCCATTGATTCCGGATTGCAGTTCAATCCCTCCATCTAAAATCAACAAGAGGAAATTCGTTTAATAAATGAGATAAATAACTATCTAGTTTCTTTACAGGGTCTTTTAATTCAATAAAGTCATTAAGGAAACTACCTTTTACATGATAAACTTTTTGATCACATGAAGATTCGTTAATGAATAATGCATCACCAACTTCGGTCAACAACCAACATTTCAAATATCTCCTATCACATCCAATTTTCTTCGAAAATTCATCCGTTTCCTTTCTGGTTGCACCACTTCCTTTTTCATAGTCATCTAAATCAAGTCTTGACTCATACCGAAAAGGAGTATTCCACCACTCCGAAGGCGAATAATCCAGATCGGTTATACAAAAAGCGTTAAACCAACGATATATTTCTTTCCATCCGTCTGGGAGCATTTCATGATCCTCATCAAAAAACTCACCTTCCTTCTCGATAAATTTCGGCTTTAAACTAAAAAAAATATTCTTCGTTTTAGACTGCACTAGAATATATTTTAGCCAGTTCCTCACTCCTTTTTCCAAAACTAAAGTTGGCTTATCCCAATTCTCATCAATTATTCTCGTCGATTCACTAAAAAATTCAGAAAATCTTGGAAAAAGAAGGGAAAAGTTCCCTCCTAATTTATCTATCAACTCCTCATCCAGATGTTCAATTGCATCGTCTGGTATATCTGATTTTTCAGCGCAATTGTAGGGATATGATACCTTCATATTAGTTTTTACCACGATTCATTTTTCTAAACTCAATCAAGGTTTCAGAGTACTTGATTACTAATCGTTCACAAAAAAACGACACACCCAAGCCGATTATTTTTAAAAAATTGCCAACTCAATGTGACCATTACTCTGGCCTTTTTGTAGTACTTGTTCTTTTACTAACTCTCTAGGGCCGCCTCTTTCACCTTGAGCATAATGGACGCGGGTAATGTTATCCGGAGATGACAAGGGAATGGTCAGTTTACCATTTTCATATCGAGATGAGGGTGCTTTGATTAATTGCAGTTCTGATTCCGTGCCTTTTATTTGAATGAAGGCATGGGCGATGGGTTTTGGTTCTCTCGGGCCAAAATCAATGCCATTTGTAAAATCTTTAATGGCATCTCCAAATGGTAATAAGTCTGTGAATTTATTCGCAGCGGCTTTTAATAATTCTTGTGCTGCTTTAGAAGCCAATCCCTCTTTTATGCCATGGGATATTTCTACTTCAATCCAACATTCGCCCTCAATGGGAGTTTTAAATAGAATGGAATGATAGGGCGTATTGCGATTGGATTTTTTCCACTGTGCGCTATTTTTCAAAGAGTGATCATCGTCCAATGAAATGGTCATGACTTTTTCCATGACCTCATGTTGATAATTTGGATAAATCAGTCGTACCCTCAATACATGAAAGTTCTTGTCGATCTCGCCATTTAATGGCTCTTCTAGTACTAAATTATCAAGCTTAATCGTCACACTTGGCATTACAGTATCCTTACGATTTATTTGTCATTACGCGTTAAATATTACTGATGTTGCAACCATTCAATAAACGCACGACTGGCACGGGATAGCATACGTCCCTTGCGCCATGCCAGCATCATATCCAGATGCATTTTCGGTTTAAGATTAACCGCACACATGTGAGCTTCTTGCTGCGGCATCATTTCTAACGCCACTGTGGCAGCAAAATTATTGTTTACCATGTTACTTAACAAGGGTAAGAAATTACATTGCATGCGAATATCCGGTTGCACTTGATGCTGTTGACACAGTTGATCAAATTGCTGGCGAATAAAATAATCGCTTTGATATAACACCATAGGCAATGCATCAAGCTCGGTGACGTTCACACTTTTTTTCTTGGCTAACGCATGTTGATCACTCACACACAAAACCAGATTTTGTTGAATCAAAGGTATGGCTTCTAAACCCGTTTGGTTATGTGTTTGATTCACCACCCCCAATTCCACCTCATCTTGCAAAATCAAACTGGCAATTTTTTGCGTGCCCGCTTGCTTAATGTCCGCCGTAATACCTGTATGCTCGCTGAGGAATTCCCCTAGCACTTGCGGGAAAAAATAGGTGGCCAACATGGATGGACTGGCGATGGATAGTTCACCCAGAATCTTGCCATCCAGTGATTGCATGCTGTGTTTAAACTCGGACACCTGTTGCAGTATCTGCTTGGCTTGGTTGAGGGCTTGCTTGCCTTCTGCTGTGAGATGCACGCTGCGATTATTGCGTTCAAACAACACCACACTGAGTTCGTCTTCGAGTTTGCGAATGGCAATGCTCACCGCCGGTTGCGCCATGTGTAACTGCTGCGCGGCCAGACTGAAGCTCTCGTATTGCGCCACACTGATAAAGATTTCCAGTTTGCGTAAGTCCATACATTCGCGCTCATCTTGGTATATTTAAAATATATTAATCTTATATAAATCATATATTTTATATTATCCACTAGAGCTGCTACTTTTTATGGATAGCATTCGGAGATGTCCCATGAGCAAATCTAAGCAGTGGCAAAAAATCGACTGGCAAGATCCCTTCTTAATTGAGTCCATGTTAACGGACGAACAACGCATGGTGCGCGATAGCGCCCGCCAATACGCACAGCAATCGTTGCAACCTCGTGTGCAGCAATCTTTCCGCGACGAATCCACTGATGCCGCCATCTTCAAAGAAATGGGCGCCATGGGTTTATTAGGTTCCACCATTCAAGGTTATGGTTGCGCCGGCGTGGATTACATCAGCTATGGTTTGAGCGCCCGCGAAGTAGAAAAAGTGGATTCTGGTTATCGTTCCATGATGAGTGTGCAGTCGTCTTTGGTCATGTATCCCATTTATGCGTTTGGCACCGAAGAACAACGGGAAAAGTACCTACCAAAATTGGCCAGCGGTGAATGGATTGGTTGTTTTGGTTTAACCGAACCCGATCACGGCTCTGACCCAGGCGGCATGATCACGCGCGCGCGCAAAGTAGAGGGCGGCTATCGCATCACAGGCGCAAAAATGTGGATCACCAACAGCCCCATTGCGGATGTGTTTGTGGTGTGGGCGAAAACCGATGACGATGCCATTCGCGGTTTCATTTTAGAAAAAGGCATGGACGGATTATCCGCCCCTAAAATTCAAGGCAAGCTGGCTCTGCGCACCTCCATCACAGGCGAGATTGTATTAGATGATGTCTTTGTCAGTGACGCACAATTACTACCCAATGTGAGCGGTTTAAAAGGGCCGTTCTCTTGTTTAAACAATGCGCGCTACGGCATTGCTTGGGGTGCCATGGGTGCCGCTGAAGCCTGTTGGTTTGCGGCGCGAGAATACACGCTGGATCGCAAACAATTTGGCCGCCCATTAGCGGCGACACAATTGGTGCAAATGAAGCTCGCCAACATGCAAACGGAAATCAGCCTTGCGTTAGTTGCTTGTCATCGTGCCGGTGAACTCATGGGCGCAGGTGAGATTTCCCCTGAACTCATTTCCCTCATTAAACGCAACTCCTGTGGCAAGGCGTTAGAGATTGCCCGTACCGCTCGTGACATGCTGGGCGGGAATGGTATTAGTGATGAATACCCCATCATGCGTCACATGGTGAACTTGGAAGTGGTGAACACATACGAAGGCACCCATGATGTTCACGGTTTGATTCTGGGTCGTTGCCAAACTGGTTTGGCGGCATTCTAATCAAGGAGATGCCCATGGCGCAGGCGCTGGATCACCTCAAAGTGTTAGATCTTTCCCGCATTTTGGCAGGCCCTTGGGCTAGCCAAATTTTGGCGGACTTCGGTGCCCAAGTGATTAAAGTGGAGCGCCCCAATACAGGGGATGACACCCGCACTTGGGGGCCGCCGTTTATGTCAAACACGCAAGGGGATGACACCAGCGAATCGGCGTATTTCATGGCCGCCAATCGCGGTAAACAATCCATCTGTATCGACATCACTACACCCAAAGGCCAAGAGCAAATTAAACGCTTGGCTCAAGAGTGCGACATCGTCATCGAAAATTTTAAACACGGTGGCGCCGCCCATTACGGCTTGGATTACAAAACCTTAAGCGCCATTAACCCTAAAATTATTTACTGCGCCATTACCGGCTTTGGGCAGACTGGCCCGTATAAAGATCGCCCTGGTTACGACTTTTTAGTACAAGCCATGGGCGGATTGATGAGCATCACCGGCGAGCCTGCAGGGGAGCCGCAAAAAATCGGCGTAGCATTAACCGACATCATGACCGGACTGTACGCCACAATTGGAATTTTAGCGGCACTGGCAGAACGTGAGAAATCCGGCTTAGGTCAGTATGTGGATTTAGCACTTTTAGATGTGACCGCCGCATCTTTGGCTAATCAAGCCACCAACTATTTAGTGGGCAACATGGTGCCGAAAACATTAGGCAACGCCCATCCTAACATCGTGCCTTACCAAGCGTTTGCCACACAGGACGGTCATTGCATTGTCGCTGTGGGTAACGACGGGCAATTCAAACGCTATTGCCAAGTCATGGGTTTAAGCGAATTAGCCAACCACCCTGACTATTGCACGAACCCGTTACGGGTAAAAAACCGCAATGCTCTGGTGGCCATTTTACAAAGCCAGATGTTAAGTAAAACTCGTGATGAATGGCTTGAATTATTAGAGCAGGCACAAGTGCCGTGCGGGCCCATTAACAACATAGATGAAGTGTTTCAGCATCCGCAGATTTTAGCTCGGGACATGCGTGTGAAGATTCCTCACCCGTTAAACCCCAATTTAGAACTACCGGGTAACCCCATTAAGCTATCCCGCACACCGGCGCGCTATGAGCGCCCACCGCCACTTTTGGGGGAGCACCAACACGCCATATCAAAACAGTTTAACTTAGAGGATTAATCGTGGGGCCATTGCCTTGGGCGAGGATGGATGATGTTCCACTCGTCACGGCGAAATTCATCGATAAAATAATTCACATCCAGAAACTTCTCATCGTCCCAACCGGCCACCACTTGTGCCGTGGCTTCAAATACTTGAGCCGTCATGTCCCACACCACATGCGTAAAACAAAACTCTCCTAAGCGAAATTTGATGCGCATATTGGTATGCGGCTGAAACGGCACATGCAAACGCCGCGTGGCAAATCCGCACTGGTCCTTGCCTTCGTTCCAAACCTCGATGGTGAAATATACTTCGTAGCGTTCCATGTATTGAGTATAGACGGGCAAATCACTTCACCACGCCCAGCTTGCGCCACTTTCATCTCAGTTTTACGACTATGCCGCGCTGGAACTTATCCGCCAAAAAGACTTCCAAGTGCCATTGAAATCGACTCTAATGACCTCATATTAATTTCACGTTCAACTAGGACAAAACGAACATGATGCGAATCTTATTATTCCTTGCCACCAACCTAGCTGTAGTGCTGGTGGCCAGTGTCACACTGAGCCTATTAGGCGTCGGCAGTTACATGAATGCACAGGGGTTGGATTACAACAATCTTCTGATCTTCTGTTTGGTATTCGGTATGGCAGGCTCTGTAGTTTCTTTGCTGTTGTCCAAATGGATGGCTAAACGCTCCATGGGCGTGCATATTATCGAACAAGCCAGCAACGCTGACGAGCAATGGCTATTAAGCACAGTAAAAGAGCTGTCGCAAAAAGCCCGCATTGGCATGCCAGAAGTTGGCGTATTTGCCAGCCCACAAGCCAACGCGTTTGCTACAGGTTGGAACCGTAACAACGCACTAGTGGCAGTGAGTACCGGCCTTTTGAATAAGATGAGCCGTGAAGAAGTAAAAGCGGTATTGGGCCACGAGATTGGTCACGTAGCCAACGGCGACATGATCACCCTTACTTTAATTCAAGGTGTGGTGAACGCGTTCGTGATGTTCTTTGCCCGCATCATAGGTAACTTTGTGGACAAGGCCGTTTTGAAAAACGACAGCGGTCGCCCAGGTTTTGGTTTTTATATTTCCACGTTTGTTGCTGAGATGATTTTGGGTATTTTGGCCAGCACCATTGTGTTCTGGTTCAGCCGTCGCCGTGAATACCGCGCCGACATTGCTGGCGCCGAATTAGTCAGCCCTGCGGCCATGGTCAGAGCCCTGGCACGTTTGCAAGCTGAGTATAATCAACCCAGCGATATGCCAGATGAAATGGTGGCGTTCGGCATCAGTGGCGAATTGAAAAATGCGCTAGGTGGTTTATTCATGAGTCACCCACCGTTAGATAAACGCATCGATGCGTTAAAACAGCGTTACGCCGGTTAATCCCGTAACCTACTCACTAAAAAAGGCGATGGAAACATCGCCTTTTTTATTGCCTGCGTCTTCTCATTTTTACTGGTTGGCCACCACGCAGCGATTACGCCCGCCTTCTTTTGCTTGATACAGTGCTTTATCCGCCAGCTCAAATACCTGCTGATGACTCAACCCTTGTTTAAAACTGGCCACCCCACAGGAAATGGTAATTTGCACGCGGGATCCTTTAAAATGAAATGGGCTTTTCGCCACCTCTTGTCGAATTTTTTCTGCCACTTGTAATGCAGCGTCTGCATTAGTGCCGGGTAATATGACCACGAATTCTTCACCGCCATATCGGGCTAACAAATCACTTTGGCGCGTGCCTTTCTTCACTTGTCGACTGATTAACTGCAACACCTTGTCACCGGCTTGATGACCATAGTTATCGTTAATGCCTTTAAATTTATCCACATCGCAGACGATCAAACTTAGTTCACCGCCATAACGTAAAAACCTTTGATACTCTTTTTCAATGTACGCATCGTACGCGCCACGATTAGGTAATTTAGTAAGACTATCCACCATGGCTTTGGCTTGGCTTTTACTCAGTTGTTCTTTCGCCGACTCTAGCTCTTGCTCCATACTGGTTAAGCGATCACTCAGTTCTTTGATATGCGCTTCGAATGTTTTTTCGCGGTTTTGTTGCTCTAATTTAAAAATATCCAAGGTAGCAAACACACGATCCAATTGATGACTGACCGAGCCTTTTAAATTTTTTGGGCTATCACTGGCATCACTCAAAACTTGCTTAATGTCATCTAAATGGCCACGCATTTTGTCATCGAAATCTTTCGACGCGGTGCGGAAGTTTTGCTCTAAGTCCTGCCCTTGTACTAACCAGTTTTGTAATTCACTTAGGCGCTCATTAAGATTTTTTAGAAACGCTTCGAATTCTTCTTGCTCGGTACCTAAGGCGCTGATCACCAACTCAGCAAGCACTTCTAACGCAGGCACTATTTCATACAGGTTTAAGCCTTCTTGAACTTTACCCAGTAAGTGCATGGCACGGGGTTGTTCGATATTGGGTAAAGTTAATTTGGGGATTAACGCTTCAAGTACTTTACTGGCTTCGGAGGTCACACTCAGCAAGCCCTTTTCTGAGGACTCTGGAATGCGATAGCTTGCTTCACTATCTTGTGAATCGGAATGCTCGCCATCGGCTTCGGCAGGGGATGCCGATGCCTTCGCTGATTCTTTACTAAATAATCGCCCAAACAAACCTGTGTTAGAGGCTGCTGGTTCGCCATGAGTGCTTGCCGCCAGTGCATCGGCCCATTGCGTCACCACACTGGTTAACGCCATTAATAAATCCACCTTATCCATCTGGCGAACTTGTTTGCGCACCTTGGTCAGTTCTTCCATGAGCGCCTTGGGTACGCTGTCATGGCCGGTTTCTATGTCCACTAACGCTTGTGTGATTTGTCCCTGAAAGCTTTCTTGACGAGATTGCCAACGCTCGAATCCCGCTTCAATTTTTTCCAATATACGCGACAGTCCAGAAACATCCTCGCTGCGTAATAAATCACGCACCGATTCCAATTGACTGTCCATGTCCGCATCACGGCCTTCCGCAACAATCGATAGACGAATGATAGCCCGACGCATTTGACCCAGTTGCTCGTCAAAGCGTTTCTCTAGCTTTTCATTTTCATCAATGAGATTGAGGTATTTATTCTTCCAGCGGTCGCTATCTGTGCTCATAACACTCCCCTTATTCCCTTAGTATAGGGGAGGATTTCAAGCTTGCTGCATGGTGATAGGGCGTTCAATTTCCATGGCAATGGGCAAGTGATCGGACACAGAAATATCCAACACGCCCACTTGTTTGACCTTCACCGTGTCGCTGACCAATATATGATCCAAGCCCTTAACCGGACGCCAGCTAGGAAAGGTTTGCAAGCCATCCACAACCGGCTGTAACGCCAAATCTTGCAGTGGACTGGTGTGCAGCAAATGCTCCGCATGGGTATTCATATCACCCATGAGCACCACATGCTGATGTCGGCCAATTAATTCGCGAATACGCTTTAATTGGCGGTTCTGCCCACCCTTGCTTAACGCTAGATGCATCACAATCACCATGAGGGCATCCTCACCCTCGCCAAAGGTCATCACGATGGCACCACGACCCGGTAACACCCCAGGTAACTTGTGATACGCCACACTGGCCGGCTCTTCTCGACACAGCACACCGTTACTGTGTTTAGCCACAGGGCCAAAATTACGATTGAGCTGTTGGAACCAATACGGGAAACCCGCTTTGCGCGCCAAGAATTCCACTTGATTGATAAAGCCAGAACGAAAGCTGCCGCCATCGGCTTCTTGAATGGCCACAAGATCAAACGCTGACATGGTTTGGGCGATGCGTAAAAGGGCCAACTTACGCTTTGAGACAGGCAACAGGTGCTGCCAACTTTTAGTGAGGTAGTGATGGTAGCCACCGGTTTCGATACCCACTTGGATATTGAAACTCAGTAGCTTAAGACTGCCGGGGCTCGGTTGTTGAAAATCCGCTAACGATAAACGGTCAACTTGCACCCCAGACATCATAGATTAGCTCTTGCGCGCTTGGCGCTCTTTCTCGATTAGGAAATTAACCACATCGAAGACTTTCTCTTCACCGCCTGCTGAGCTGGCGTTAACCATGTATTTGCCGTTTACGATAACAGCAGGCACACCGCTGATGGCCCAAGTACGCACCATTTGATCCGCCATTTTCAATTGACGACGCACACCGAATGAGTCATCAAATTTATCAAAGTCTTCTTCGCTTACGCCGTATTTGGCTAAGAATTCTTTTTGATCGTCTTTATCCAAAAGCGGGTTACGCTTTTTATGGATTTCATCAAAGATGGCTTGATGTACTTTGTCGTTCACCTTAAGTGCGTGAGTTAAATAGAACAGACCCGCATGGATTTTCCACTGGCGGCTAAATTGGGCGGGCACTTGGTAGAAGTCCACATCCGCTTGTAGGAATTTTTTCCACGCCTGTACCGTCGGCTCAAAATGGTTACAGTGACCACAGCCATACCAAAACACTTCCACCACTTCGATCTTCTCTGGGTCACGAGCCATGGTGGTGTTTACCAACACTTTATAATGTTGCCCAGCAACGTATTGTTCTGCGTGTCCCCATGCCGCCGTCATCAACAGCAAGGCAGAAAGGGCAAGGTTGCGCAAAGTCATAAACAAATCCTTGGTCATTATTAACGTTTATCAATTAGTGGCGCTTAGCCTAAAGGGAGAGGGGGTTTTGAACAAGACCTTCTCGCAAAGTTCCCAATTTCCATCACACAAACAAAAAAGGTGGCCTAAGCCACCTTTTCATTGGAATCACTAAATTCTAGTGAAGACCTTGGATGTAAGCTGCAACGGCTGCAACTTCTTTGTTCGACATACGACCTGCGATGTCACGCATCACTTTGCTTGAATCGTTAGTACGCTTGTCTTCTTGGAATTGTACAAGCTGAGACTTGATGTAATCAGCGTGTTGACCGCCAAGAGCAGGGAAACCAGCAGCAGACATACCCGCACCGTTAGGACCGTGACACGCTAGACACGCAGGAACGCCAGTGGCGATGTTACCCGCACGGTAGATTTTCTCACCTAGGGCGACTTTGTCTTTATCGGCATAACCCACAGTACGCTTGTTACCTGCGAAGTAAGCCGCTAGATCAGCCATTTTAGCGTCATCTAGATTAGCTACTTGGCCTTTCATGATGGCGTTATCACGAGCGCCGCTTTTGAAATCTTTTAATTGCTTAAGGATGTATTTTTCACCTAAGCCTGCAATTTTAGGGAAAGAAGCCGCAGCACTGTTACCGTCTTGACCATGACACGCCGCACATTGAGTGGCTAGTTTTTTACCTGCTGCAGCATCGCCAGCTTGAGCACCTGCTACCAAACCCAAAGACAACATCAAGCTAATTGCCAAGTTTTTCATGAATCACTACCTTAAAATACGAATGAAATTAGTTTATTTCGCTTTGCTCATGTATTTGATCAAAGCTTCAAATTGTTCAGCTGAGCAATCCATACATAAACCCTTAGGCGGCATCGCCCCCTTACCCTGGGTTACGCTTGTGACCAGCGTATTCATGCCTGTGGCCAATCTTGGCTGCCAGGCAGCGGCATCAAAGGCTTTCGGTGCTCCTGCCACACCTACAGCGTGGCAAGCCGCGCAAGCTTGGTTATACTTAGCCTCAACGTCAAACGCTTGGGCAGACCCTGTCATAATTAGGGCAGCGGCTAGTCCTAGTACCTTTTTCATGGCTCTCTCTCCGTGCCAATATTGATTTTGGCTTACAGGTCCACAGAAAATTTGTGGCATTATAACCAAAGTTAACCCACTTACAACTTGACCCATAGCAGTAAAGGCCCCATGAACCCAGTTCAAATCAATTTTCAAAAGGCACATTTCCTCACCAGTGCCCCTAGTTTAAAGCAATGTCCGGAAGATAGTGGGGTTGAAGTGGCGTTCGCTGGCCGCTCAAATGCCGGTAAATCCAGCGCTCTTAATACTTTAGCCCAACAAAATAAATTGGCACGTACCAGTAAAACCCCAGGGCGTACTCAGCTGATTAACTTTTTTGAAATTGAGCCGGGTATTCGCATCGTGGATTTACCCGGTTACGGCTTTGCCAAGGTGCCGGATCGCATGAAACGCGAGTGGCAAAAGAACATGTCCGAATACCTTGAAGCCCGCCAAAGCCTAGCAGCTCTCGTGTTGGTCATGGACATTCGTCACCCTTTAACCGAATTCGACCTGATGATGTGTGACTGGGCCAATGAAGCGCAAATGCCCATCCACATCCTGCTCACCAAGGCCGATAAACTGAAAAAAGGCCCTGCACAAAACACCAAGCTGCAAGTGAAAAAAGCCTTATCCCACATGGATGAGTTACTCACGGTGCAGGTGTTTTCGTCTTTGAAAAAAGAAGGCACGGATGTTTTGCGCAATCAAATCAGCGCATTCTTAAATGCGGGCCCACAGGACATGGACCCAAAATTAGAAGATGGTGAAGCTTAATTAAAACGCCGCACTGAATTGGGCACCCAAGGTCACCTGAGTGCCCCCAGTGTATTCTAAGCGACGACGCTGGCCATCCATTACAAAGGTTTGCGATGGCTGCTGTGTGATGGCCACATCCACAAAAGGTCGTAACTGCATTTGCGACATCACATCCCAAAGATATTCCAACTTAAAGCTTACGCGAGACTGTTCGCTGTAAGCCACCTTACGTTGTACCTGAGGGGAATACGCTGAATATTCCAACATATAATCCATGGATAAAGTGCCCACCATTTGATGATGCATAGCTAAGGGAAAGGTGGTTCCCATGCTGGCGCCCATAGAAATGGGGGACGATACTTTTTTGCCGTCCACTTCCTCAGACATGGCAGCAGAAGCGTATGCACGCCCCATCCAACGGGTGTCCATCTCGGTTAACCAGTTAGCCGCCACACCCGCCTTATAAGCTAGCAAGCCTTGTGCAGCACCGCCTGACTGACCGTCTGCTGCCGCCACACGGTTTTTACAAACACTGGAATCTGCGCTGCACACTGGCAACTGTAACTGGTTTTCAAAAATGGCGATCTCACTGATACGCATATTGGCAAGCAAACTAATATCAGTACCGCCTTCGTTTACCCAGTTGCCTTCAATGCCATCTCCGGCATCGCCATCCACTCCGCCATTGGATTTCTGATACTCATAGCCATATTTAAAACCCACATTTAGATCTGAACTGATACCCATTAAATACGTAATATCAGTCTTAACGCTGTAACCCTTGGTTCGGGCAGAAGTAATACCACGATCTAAATCATCAATGGCCGCCACGGTGGCATCTTCAATGTAATTACCGCCGGCATAACGATCGGATAGGGCAAGCTCGGTGCTCACTTGTTGCTGCCCAGCAGGCAACATATCACCCAGATAATTCAATGGCTGAGCAAAGACAGGGGATGCAATGACAAAAGCGATTAACGCGGATAAACGATGGCGAAACATGGCGAGCTCGGATAGTTATTATTTTAATTGGCTAGGGGGCGAAGCCTGAGGTTTGACGGGGGATTTGTCAATATTGGGCACTGGCACCTATGTACAAGTTTACCTGTAAACTACGCCTTTTTTCTGAGCTTTCACCGACACTGACAGGTCAAATTGACCACATGAGTGCCTGCTAACCCCCCAGCAGATACCACAACCGCCTCTGTGGATAAGTTTTTTGTAACCAAGCTGGCAAACTGATTCAGCTAATCTACTCTGAATAATGAACTTACTAAGTTTTGTTGTGTCTTAGTTTCAAGTTCTCCGATGTGTATTGCGAAAGCTTTACCACCTTCGGTATCTCCCCAAGAATCCGAAGGTACTTCCAGCCTGATCGTTCTCCCCCAATGGCGATCAGGCTTTTTTTTATTCTCGGTACTAGAAAGCAGATGACGCTCTAAAGCATCCGCAACAATTTGTTCCTAGCTAGTAAATTCTAGTACGCTGATTTTTCTCAATGATTTTTAGGACTTGATAATCTATGAGTGATCATCAAAAAAAAGAAGTTAATAGCTTTTTAGATATTCCTATTAACTCTTATGTGAAGGTTCATATTAAAGATATTCAAGTTTATGACTTGGGGTATATCAAAAAACTATACGCAACTGATGATAAATATGCTGTCTGGCAAGATGACCAAGAAAATATCTGGTATGAATCAAGTGATAGGGAAATCATAAAGCAAGAAGACTTCCATAAATTCTGGAATCGATATCAACTTATTCGTTCACGCTCTCAAAAGAATTTAGATGACGAATCGAAAAAAGCATATCTAGGTATGCTAGCTTCTTCAATCGCGAGCGCATTAGAAGGACAGTTTATGGCAGCCGCCGAATCATTAGACGCAGCAATTGCTTTTGTAACAACTGCAAATGAACGCATTTCAAGAAGACGTTTTACTATCGGTGCAATACTAGCTTTTTTCTTATCAATTATTTTTTCATTTTTTTTAAAAGCAGAACCCTCTGAATCAAACTTACTATTAATCATCCTTCAGTACTCAATGATCGGAGGAGCCATTGGTGCCTTATTGTCTGCATTAGCAGGTAGAAGAGAAATTCTTGGATTTGACCCAAATGCTAACTGCTTTGAGGGCATCTCAAATGGAGCAATTCGAGTATTCTATGGAATAGTATCTGCGTTTGTTGCAGTACTGATTATAAAATCAGAAATAATTACTACACCATTAATAACGCCTAAAAATGAGCACTTAGCTCTAATCGTTATTGCTATTGCCGGAGGCTTTGCAGAACGATGGGCAGCCGATTTAATACATCGATTTACATCTGAAGTTGATATAAATAATCAAAAATTGCCATCAGAGAAATAAAATGAATTATTAAAATAAACACCTATAGAAGCGTCACGAGCGCAAACTAGGCGAGGCAAAATTCGCTGAAAACGCGCAGTTTATACAGAATAAATGAGCAGTTTGAAGCGAATTTTAACAAAGCATAGTTAAGCGCAGTAGCTTCCTACCAATTAGTGGGCTTCATCCCAATTGGAGCCAGTCCCTACATCTACGACAAGCGGCACATCCAACTGCGCGGCCGATTCCATAATCTGTTTAATCTTGGCTTTGCATTCATCCAAACGATCTTGTGGCACTTCGAAGATCAATTCATCGTGCACCTGCATGATCATTTTCACGTCGGTTTCTTGCGAAACCCAATCAAACATTTTCACCATGGCGCGTTTGATGATGTCGGCGGCGGTGCCTTGCATGGGTGCATTGATGGCGGTGCGCTCAGCCGCTTGGCGACGCATACCATTACTGGAATTGATTTCTGGCAAATGCAGGCGACGACCAAATAGGGTTTCCACATAACCTTGCTTAGCGGCGATGTCGCGGGTGCGCTCCATGTAATCGCGCACACCTGGGTAACGCTCAAAATAAATGTCGATGTATTCTTGGGCTTCTTTACGTCCCACATCAATCTGGCGAGCCAGACCAAATGCGCTCATGCCATAGATCAAACCGAAGTTCACCGCTTTGGCGTGACGACGCTGTTCACTGGTCACATCCGCTTCATCCACACCCATGATTTCCGCTGCGGTGGCCCTGTGGATATCTTTGCCCTGTGCGAAGGCATCCAGCAATCCTTTATCCCCAGATAGGTGAGCCATGATGCGCAATTCGATCTGACTGTAGTCCGCTGCCACCATGACAGAACCGGCTGGCGCTTCGAATGCTTGGCGGATTTTACGCCCTTGTTCGTTACGAATTGGGATGTTTTGTAAGTTAGGGTCAGTGGAGGATAAACGCCCTGTGGCGGTCACCGCTTGTTGATATGAGGTGTGCACTCGACCGGTTTGCGGTTGAATCATCAACGGCAGTTTATCGGTGTAAGTGTTCTTTAATTTTGCCAAACCACGGTGCTCCAAAATCACTTTTGGCAGCTCATAGGTATGGCTTAATTCTACTAGCACTTCTTCGGCGGTGGATGGCTGACCTTTTGGGGTTTTCTTGATGATCGGCAGCTCTAATTTCTCAAAGAAGATAGTTTGCAGCTGTTTCGGGGAGTTCAAATTGAACTCTTCACCGGCCAGATCAAAAGCTTGTTTTTCCAGTTCGGCAAGACGGGTTTTAATCTCTTCGCTTTGCTGGTGCAACTTGGTGGCATTCACATACGCCCCTTGCTGCTCTAT
Source organism: Gammaproteobacteria bacterium (assembly GCA_013373125.1). Lineage (GTDB taxonomy): Bacteria > Pseudomonadota > Gammaproteobacteria > Pseudomonadales > Oceanobacteraceae > Bermanella. The sequence continues at coordinate 34,032 of JABXIK010000045.1, forward strand.
GTAAGTAAGCACTTGCACAAGCGGAAGCTCAATATCATTGTACAAAGATAGTAATGACTCACTTTGAGATAGCTTTTGATTTAACACCTGATGCAAGCGCAACGTGATGTCGGCATCTTCGGCTGCGTATTCGGCGGCTTGCTCCACTTCGATCTGATTAAAGGTGAGCTGCTTGGCCCCTTTACCGGCTAAGGTCTCAAACGAAATGCAGTCGTGATCCAAATGCTCTTTGGCGAGATCATCCATATTGTGTTTGCTGGCAGTGCTGTTGAGCACGTAACTTTCCAACATGGTGTCGTGGGCAATGCCTTTTAGTTGGATGCCATGATTGGCCAAAACGTGGGCGTCGTATTTTAGGTTTTGGCCTACTTTCAATACTTTCGGATCTTCCAATAATGGCTTTAATTGCTCTAGGGCCCAAGTGCGATCCAACTGTTGCGGCGCGTCCAGATAGTCATGAGCCAAGGGCAGATAAACCGCTTGGTTGACGTCTGTGGCAAAACTCAAACCCACGATTTGTGCCTGCATGTAATTCAGGCTGGTGGTCTCGGTATCGAAGGCAAAGTACGGCTGGGCTTTTAGGGTTTCGATGTACTGGGTCAGTTCGTCTTCTGTGGATAAAATGGTGTATAAACTTCTATCCACAGCTGCTTTTTCTGCTTTTACTGGTTCAGGAGCATCTGTGGATAACTCTTTTGACCAGGTCTTAAATTCGTACTCGGTGAAGTAATTCAGCAACAAACCTTTATCGGCTGGTTGTACCTGAATATCTTCTAAACCTAATTCTAAATCCACATCGCATTTGATGGTGGCCAACTCATAAGAAAGGGGCAGTTGATCCAAAGCAGCGCGCAGATTCTCACCCACTTTGCCTTTTACTTGATCGGCGTTTTCCATCACTCCTTTTAACGTACCGTAGGCATCGAGCCATTTCACCGCCGTTTTAGGGCCACACTTTTCCACACCTGGGATGTTGTCCACCTTGTCGCCCATTAACGCGAGATAATCGATGATCTGGTCTGGACGTACGCCGAATTTCTCTGACACACCCGGAACATCCATGAAGGTGTCTGTCATGGTGTTCATCAAGGTCACGTGTTCCGTTACCAACTGGGCCATGTCTTTATCCCCAGTGGAGATAATGGTTTCTATGCCCTTCTCGGAGGCTTCACGGGCGAGGGTGCCGATGACGTCATCCGCCTCTACGCCTTCGATCACGAGCAAAGGTAAGCCCATGGCTTTGATGATGTCGTGGATCGGTTGAATCTGTACGCGTAGGTCATCCGGCATGGGCGGGCGATGGGCTTTATATTCTGGGTATAAATCGTTACGGAAGGTTTTGCCTTTGGCATCGAATACCACCACGATTTTGGAGTCGGTGTAATCTTTTTGCAGTTTACGGATCATGCTGATCACGCCGCGGATGGCGTTGGTAGGAAATCCGCTGGAAGTATTCATTTCACGAATGGCATGGAAGGCACGGAACAAATAGGAAGAGCCGTCAACCAATATGACCTTTTGTGTATTAGATGCTGTCATGGGTCTATTCTTTTATTAGGCGGTGGCCGTACAATGGCCATATATTCAATTGCGAACGAGTTTACCATGAAATCATTCCACGCTTGGCTTTTAATGGCCGCCATCTTCTCCAGTGCCAGCACTTGGGCCGCCGATCCGGTTGAACCTTCTATCGTGATTCGTCACAGCGAAGACAAGACCTATTACGAGTATTCTATTAACGGCGAAGTGCGGGAAATTAAAGTGGTGCCGAAAGTCGGGCCGGTTTATTACTTGGTACCTGTGGGTGAAGACAACGAAGAATTTAAGCGTCAAACTCAATCCAACTTAGTGGTACCTAAGTGGGTTATTTTCCGCTGGTAATGCAATTTCCATTTTAAATGAAGTGACAACATGTCCGTCTACACTGAGCTTGACCGCAAACAATTTGATTCCATCCTAAGTCATTACCACTTAGGACGACTGGATGATTTTGAAGGCATTGCGGCCGGCATCGAAAACACCAATTACAAAATCTCTGTGCATACGTCCGCTGGCGATAAGGTGTATTTTCTCACCATCTTTGAGCAACTACACAAACAAGAGTTGGATTTTTTTATTCCATTCTTGGCGCACTTAAAATCACACGGCTGTTTATTGCCGGCACCTAAAGCCAATATCAATGGGGATTATTTGTTCTCCATCGAAAACAAATGGGGCGTGATCTTTGAATGCCTAGAAGGGCACCACCTAGATGCCATTAAGCCCGCCCACGGCCAAACCATAGGTAAAGAGCTGGCCAAAATTCATTTAAGTGCGCAGCAATATTCTCAATGCCATGCTAATCCTAGGGGCTATTATTGGTTACAAAAACAAGCGAATAATGCTGAGCTTGCCATCAATGAGAGTGATCGTGAGTTACTACAATCCAAGCTAAAAGCAATGCAATCTCTTTGGCAAGCTTGGCATCAAGATCCACAATTACCGCAAAGTTTCATTCACGGGGATTTATTCATCGATAACTGTTTATTTTTAGACAGTGGTGAACTCAGCGGTGTCATCGATTTTTATGCCGGCGGATTAGATTTCTGCATCTATGACGTGGCCATTTGCATCATGGCTTGGGGGAAAACTCAGCAACATAAAATTGATCAAACCATTGCGGATGCCATTATCCAAGGTTATGAAAGTGTGCGACCATTAAGTGACAACGAACGCCGTTATCTACCGGATTTTTTACGCTTAGCCGTGTTGCGTTTTTGGGTGTCTCGCTTGGTGGCTCAAATGCAGCAACAAGGCGCAGCACTCACTACGACGAAAAACCCAGACGATATGAAAGCGTTATTATTAAACTTAGAATAACGTCTTAGTATCCCTAAACCGAAAAAGGCAGATTTAACCATGAGTTAAATCTGCCTTTTTCGTTTTCGTTCCAATACTAGTTTAAACAGCTTTCAACCAAAACAAAGCAAAGTATTGGTTTTCGTCTGTCCAGTACTGCTCGCATTGAAACCCAGAGCGTTGCACAAACTGTTGGAAACCTTCTAGATCAAATTTATAGCTGTACTCTGTGATAATGGCTTCCCCTTGTTTAAAGCGTAAACGCTCGTTAAACAAGGACACCACTTGATCATATTTACTGATGAGGTGCATCTCGATACGACTTTGCTCTGCATTGAAAAACGCATGGTGATCAAAGTGGTCTAAATTGAAATTCCCTTGTCCAAGGCTGTTTAAGTGCCGCAGGCAATTCAAATTAAATTCTGCCGTCACGCCTTGGCTGTCGTTATAGGCGGCATTCAAAACCTCATGGGATTTTACCAAATCCACACCGATTAATAATGCGCCATTGTCTCCCACTGTGGCGCGCACCCCATTTAAAAAGGAGAGGGCCTCTTCCGGTGAAAAATTACCTAAACTGGAGCCTGGAAAAAACGCGACTTTTTTTGCATGAGGTGAGAAGTGTCGTGGCAAGGTGGCCGGTTGACGATAATCCAAGCAAGTGGCGTGAATTTCTAACCAAGGAAATTGTTGGCGTAACTCGATGGCACTTTCGAATAGAAAGTCCTTGCTGATATCCAGTGGCACATAGGCTTGCGGCTTAAGCGCATCTAATAGCAGACGAATCTTGGTGCTGGCACCACTGCCGTACTCAATAAGAAGGGCGTTTTCACCGGCTTGTTGGATGATGTCTTGACGATAATCTTGCAGTAATTGAATTTCAGTACGAGTAGGGTAGTACTCATCCAACTGCGTTATGGCTTCGAATAATTCTGACCCAGCTTGATCATAAAAATATTTCGCCGAAATGCGTTTAGGCAGTTGCCCGAGGCCGTGTAAGATCTCTTGCTTTTGATCTTGCTGGTGCAAGTTATAATCATAAAAATACACCCCCTCTTGCGCTTTACGTTCACTCCCCATGGATGTCTCCTCTGGTCGGTTGCGTTATTCGCCCAAATCCTTGGCTAAGCGAATGCCTGTTTTCACCCATTGATCCTGCGGGTAGAAAAAATTTCGATATGTCATACGACTGTGTTTTTCTGGGGTTAAATCACAACCACCACGCAACACCATTTGATTACACATAAACTTACCGTTGTATTCACCCACCGCCCCTTGTGGTGTTTTAAATCCGGGATAAGGTTGATACGCACTTTGTGTCCATTGCCAATTGTGATCAAACATGTGCGCCAATGTGGTTTGGTGCGGACCATACAAGGTTTGATGGGCCGCCACTTCCCATTCCGCTTCCGTGGGCAAACGCGTCCCACACCATTGCGCAAACGCATGGGCTTCATAAAAACTCACATGGGATACGGCTTGTTTTTTATTAAGTGGCTTCAAACCCTGCAAGCTGTATTCAAACCATTGATCTGCTTGTTTCACCCAATACAAAGGGTGCGTAACGTTTTCGCTTTGTCGCCATACCCAGCCATCACTGAGCCACAACATGGCTTGCTCATAGCCACCGTCTTCGATGAATGCCAAATACATTTCATTGCTCACCAAGGAGCGCGCTAGTTGAAAATTCTTGAGGAAAATTTGATGACGTGGGGTTTCATTATCAAAATGAAAGCCGCTGCCTTGTGCACCTATTTCAAATAATCCGCCAGCAAAGTTTTCATAACCTTCGTGAATTAATAGCTGCGCGGGTGCATCGATTTTGCTGTTGCCAAAGACAGGAAAAAGTGGATTTTGGAAAAAGCAGTACTTCAAATCCATAAGTAATAATTCTTGATGTTGCTGCTCGTGATTCAAACCCAACACCACTAACTCATCCCATTCTTCGCTGTCTTGTAATAAACGCATGATGGCGTCATCGATGGCATGTCGATAATCCAAAATGTCTTGTAATGAAGGGCGTGACAGTAAGTGGCGCTTGGGTCGAGCAAACTGCTTACCAATGCCGTTGTAGTAACTGTTAAACAGGTGCTGATATTCAGTTTTATACGCCTGATACCCTGGCACATGGGGCAATAAGATAAAGGTTTCGAAAAACCACGTGGTATGGGCCAGATGCCACTTCGCTGGACTCACAAATGCGGCGGCCTGCAATGCACAGTCCTCAGCCGACAGAGGCGCAATCAGCGCTTCACTGTGTTGACGCACTTGCTGGTACTGAGCCAAGCGAGCGCAAGGAATGTCAGTGCCGTGTTCGGCATGAAATGCGACGGACATACTGATCACTTTTTTATTATGAAGTATTCAGACTAAGTGTAGACACTCAGTCTGACAAGGCAGTATGACCGCGGGATGACAGGCCTATTTCTAGGGGCAGAAAAAAGATCTTTAGAGGAATCAATCAGTTAGGCAGATAACACTGCTGAAACTGGCGCTGTAAATACGCATAAAATTCTAAAAAGCCGGCGCTTTCTATCTTAAAATTAGAAGCCAATGGGTCAATTTTTACCACAGGTACATCTGTGCCTTGCTGTAATTTATCCACAATACTGGCTTTAAATTGCGGCTCAACGAACAAACACGCCACCTTACCGCTCTCTAATAAACGCCTTACTTCAAGCAAATGACGGGTGCCAACCGGCTGCTCTGGATTAATGGCTAAAGTCGCTGCTTGATTCAAATGGAAGTACGTCACCCAATAATGAAACGCATCATGAAAGCTCACAAAGCCTGTGTCTTGATGTGTCAGCGCACTGCGCGCCTGTTGTTGCCATTGGCCGTAGCTGCTTAGAAACGCTTTAGGTTCGGGTAATCCCAATAACAATTGCACCTTATGTAAGATGCTCGGCACCGCCGCAGGATTCAGCCAGATATGCGGGTCCACATTACCGTGGTCATGACCTGCATGGGCGTCATGTTCTTCATGCATGGCGTGATCTTCATGTTCATCTGCGTGATCGTCGTGGGCTTGCGTATTAACTTTTGTGCTTGCGAACAGATCTGACAAATTCGTCACGGACCCATGCCCACCTAACACCTTAGCTAGGTAAGGCTCCATATCTTCACCTAGCCATACCACATGTTCGGCTTGAGCAATGATTTGTCGATGACTGGGCTTGAGCGCAAAATCGTGGGGGGATTGATTAGGTGGCACCAGCGTTGAAACGTCCACCTCTGGCCAAGCACTTTTCACCAACAGGGCGATGGGATGAATGGAGACTAACACCTGAGGAGGATTCGTCTGCGCCCACAGGTTAATACTGACGCAGGCTAACACCCACATCACACCTAATCTTAACCACTGCATAAACAACCTATTTTTTTACCGCGTTCAAATTGGCGATATGATACCCTATGGGCCGTTTATTTGGCGCATAATTCGTGAGTAAGGAAAGCCTCTGGCATGAAAGATTATTTAATTAAACTGCGTAATGTCAGTTTTATCCGCCAAGGCCGCACCATTCTCAAAGATGTAAACCTCGATGTTCATCGTGGCGAGATCGTCACGCTCATTGGTCCAAATGGCGCCGGTAAAAGCAGCTTGCTCAAATTGGCCTTAGGTTTAGAAAGCATCAGCAGCGGCCAACGTATTTGCTTACCGGATTTACGCATTGGCTACATGCCACAAAAAATGAGCCTGCCAGAAACCCTGCCTTTATCGGTTAAACACTTTTTACAGTTAGCCAAGGGTTATCACAAAAGCCAACTCATGCAGGTGTGCGAGCGCCTAAGCATTACTGAATTACTAACACGCCCAATGCAACGCTTATCCGGTGGTGAACTTCAACGGGTACTTTTGGCCCGTGCCTTATTAGCCAACCCTGAATTACTGGTGTTAGATGAGCCCGTACAAGGTTTAGATGTAAGCGGCCAAGCTGAGCTTTACCACCTCATTAGTAATTTAAAAGACGAATTAAACTGTGGTGTCCTCATGGTGAGTCATGATTTACACCTTGTGATGGCGGCCACCAATAAAGTGATTTGTTTAAACGGTCATGTGTGCTGCGAAGGGCATCCTCAACAAGTGCAACACGATCCAAGTTACTTAGAATTATTTGGGCGCTCCATGCCAGCCCACTTGGTGCCTTACACCCATCACCATGATCATACCCATGGAGAGCACTGCCATCACGACCATGGCCCAACTCACTCACAACAGGCTCACGCAGAACACACTAACAAAGAAAAGGGAGACAGCTAATATGATGTGGTTATTAGACTCTCTACTGGCCGGTTGGCTATTAAGTTTAATGAGTGGTCCTTTGGGCAGCTTTATCGTGTGGCGACGCATGGCTTACTTTGGTGACACTCTCGCTCACAGTGCTTTGCTGGGGATTACTCTGGGTTTTGTATTTGAAGTGCAATTGAATGTGGCCATCGTATTGTGCGCCGTATTTGTGGCCTTGATTTTAGCCAGCTTGCAGCGCCAACATTTTATTCCCAGCGATACCTTATTGGGGTTAATGGCCCACACCACACTGGCGGCCGGTTTAGTAACCCTGAGCCTAGTGGATAACGTGCGCATCGATATCAATGCGTATTTATTTGGGGATTTATTAGCGGTAGACCGTCACGACCTCATTACCATGGCCATAGGTAGCGCCTTGGTTTTACTGGCGCTTTCGCGCATGTGGAAAGGCTTATTGGCTGCCAGTGTGTCAGAAGAGTTAGCGCAAGTAGAAGGCTACCAAGTGGCGCGCTTACGCTTGTTGTTCATGGTGTTATTAGCCGTAGTGATTGCCGGTGCCATGAAGTTAGTGGGGGTATTATTGATTACCGCGCTATTGATTATTCCCGCTGCCGCAGCACGACCGTTTAGTTATGGTCCGAAACAAATGGCGGCGCTGGCCACCATCATCAGCATGTTGGCGGTCGCCATGGGGCTAGGTTTGTCTTACTACTTTGATACACCGGCTGGCCCGAGTATCGTACTGACCAGCGCGTTATTTTTCTTGCTAAGCCAAAGTGGTTACCGTTTATTCAAGCAGTAATCACATTAAGCTGTTGAGATAGCGACTCATATCATCCGTATTCAGTGGTGCGGTAAAGAATCCTGTGTATTCACCATTAGGATTCACCAGCACCACTTGAGATGAGTGATCCATCAAGTAACTCTCACCATACGCCTGCTTTTGAAAAAAGATGTGCATTTGGCGCGCAAGATTTTCAATATTGTTAATGTCCCCGCTCCAGGCTTGAAACTTAGGATTGAAATATTCAATGTAGTTTTTCAGCTGCTCAGGGTTATCACGCTCAGGGTCCACCGATACCAACACCACCTGCAGCTCATCGCCTTTAATGTTGGCGGCAACGCGATTTAGTTCTGCCAAGGTTGTCGGGCATACGTCTGGGCAATAGGTATAACCAAAGAACACCAAGCTCCACTGGCCAGTTAATTTTTCATCGTGAATGGTTTGTCCATTTTGATCATATAAATTCACATCAGAAATTTTAATGCTCTGCGGCAGAGGTTGATAACTTTCCGGCATGGGTTCGCTGCAACCTGCTAAGATCAAACTCACACTCATTAAAGTGAATGCTAGGGGGGACAAGACTTTGCTTATGTGCTGTCGCATAATGTTCTCCGTTTTCTGTGGCCATCATGCCAAGAACCACACAAGATAGGTAGTGATTTTCCTTGGCCCATTCAAACCACGCTGTTGCAAATTCCCATTCATTACATAGACAACTTTGGCAGCTAGCCATTCCCGTCATGTTATCGAATATTTCGGTGCCATTATTAGGCTTAGTGGATACCGCCATTCTCGGTCACTTAGATGACAGCCGATACCTAGCGGCAGTGGCCATGGGCACCAGTTTATTTACGTTTGTGTTTTGGAGCTTTGCCTTTTTACGCATGGGTACCACCGCATTAGTGGCGCAACATTATCGCAACGCCCACGCATTAACCGGTGTATTACAAAGCGCCGTATTGTTAGCCGCCAGTATCGGTTGCGTTTTATGGATAATGGCCCCTTGGATCATCGAGGTTTTATTATACCTAGTGGATGCGGTGGCCGACATCAGCCCGCTCAGCCAAGATTATCTTTCCATTCGCTTTTACATTGCTCCAGTTAGCCTATTAAATTACGTGGCCTTGGGTTATCTCATTGGCCTTGGGCACACGCGAGCCACCTTGATTATTTTAGTCACCACTAATGTATTAAATGGTTTGTTAAATTACGCCTTTGTTTATGGCCTGCATCTCAACAGTAATGGCGTAGCGTACGCCAGCAATTTAGCTGAAATATTTCAGCTCATTCTCGCTGTACTTTTTATACGCCCAAGGCTGTTGGATTCTGCTGCTTGGCATTTAGCCAAAACTCAGTTAAAGCATTTTATGCAATTAAACGTCCAACTGTTTATACGCACGTTTTTACTGTTATTTACATTTGCTTTTTTTATGAGCAAAGGCGCACAACATAGCGCCGTTTTACTCAGCGCCAATGCCATACTTATTAATTTACTAATGTTCATTAGCAATGCCTTAGATGGTTTTGCTGTGGCTTCCGAGTCATTAGTGGGTAAAGCCTTGGCAGATAAGAATCAAACACGCATCAAGGCCATCATTCTAGCCAGCGGCCAATGGTCATGTATCTTTGCATTGGGTTTTAGTTTTATTTTGTGGATTGCTCATGAACCCATAGTACATTTACTGACCAGCCAAGAAGCCGTTTTGAATTTATTAACACAACTCCAATATTGGTTAATTTTTTTACCCTTGGCAGGTTTTGCTTGTTACTGGTTAGACGGCATCTTCATCGGTTTAGCGGCAGGGCGTGAAATGCGTGACAGCGTCATGGTGGGATTATTTATTTTGTTCTTGCCTTTAGAGTATCTATTTCAATCTTGGACCTATCATGGTTTATGGTTGGCGCTTTTTGCCTTCTTGTTAGGTCGAGCCGCGTGGCAATTAATCACGCTGCCTAAAATCATGCAACGCAATGCCAACTCTTTCACATAATAAAATTTTTTGCCCTCATTTCTCGCATTAACTCAATCTTAGGCTAGGCTTAACTGCATCAACTAGGTGCTAACAATAAAAACGAATTAAGGCCTATTTTTTATGGAATTATCTTCTAACCATTGCCTAAATTTACATTGTGATTGCCTCTCATTTTTCGTAATTTAACCCCACGGATCAGGAACAAAAATAATAAAAAAGATCAAAATAAAAATTAAAAAATAAGCAAATCTGGCCCCATTTTTGACGCCACCATTTGCAAGGAGATCACAATGCGAGTCGGCACTTTACGCTCCATTATCAGCAATGCTTTTTACCACGAAGAAAGGACACACTGCTTAGAACGCCATTTAAAATTTCATATCGAAACCTTGCCGGATCGATTAAAAATTCAAAAAGACAATGAGCTGGAATCCTTACAACACTTCGCCATGGAATACATTCACCATGTGCCTGAGTTCTTAGACGCCCTAAAAGACGCCGCACAAATCGCGGGTATTGAAAACCATGTGTTTCCATTTTTGCGCATTGCGGAAGAATACTTTATTTCACCGCCAAGCTTGCCTAATCATCATGTGGGCTTAATGGCCATGATGGACGAGGCTTATTTAGCCCATCGATTATTCGAAGAAATCAATGATCGTTACATCAGCCGAGTAGGCATGCCATTAATTCCATGGGATATGACGCTGGCCAATGTGGTGGCTCATCAATTAGTAGGAGAAGAATTAGCTAACCGTCTAGATCAAATCGTACTAGAGACTGTGAATAAAATGATGTCTCAAGAATCCAGCTATGAAAGCGATGAATTCCAAGACTTCGTTAAAGAAAAACAAGGTAATACCACACCCATTTGGCAAGAATGGCCTTGCTTGGGAAAAGCCGCCGGCATTGATTGGGCTCTCACCTAATTTCAACATTTGATTGATAAACATCACGCATAAAAAAAGAGGCTTAAGCCTCTTTTTTTATGCTCAAATTTTAAAATTATTCGCTGACCTTCAAACGCTCGAAACTGGCGAAACGAGGCAAACCTTTCTCAGTAAATCCTTGGTGAGAGAAAGTAATGTCGCTGCCAATAGGTGGAGGGTTTTCACGCTCCGCATCACTAAAGCCTGTACCGATCTTAAACATTTTACCGTTTTCCAACTCCACCCAGATGGCACCCATTTTATTTTCATATTTACCGCGCCCCGCTTGATAGGCAATCACACGGGCTTCACTATCTTGGCGTTTTTTTGCTTTTAATAAATGATCGCTGCGACCGGTTTCATAAATGGAATTGGGCGTGCGCAGCATTAAACCTTCTCCCCCTTGGCTGACAACCTCATCTAATAATTTTTCAATAGCAGCCAGACTTTCTAATTTGGTTTGCACAACCCAGTGCACATATGGGTTTTGGCTAATGCTCACTAGGTGCTTGAGTAGTTTTTGACGTAATTCAAATGGGGCTTCGCTTTGCGGTAAATCAAAAACCTGATACCGAACCTGTCTCCATTGTTCATCGTTGGGAGTCTGATCCAACACCACTTTGGTCACAGCCTGATAGCCACCGCGCTTTATCCACAACTCGCCATCCAAAGGCTGCTTAGGTAGATCACGAATAAACCAATCCGGCGCATGAATTGGGCGACCACTTCGGGTGAACAGTTGCTCTCCATTCCAATAGCAGCGCACACCATCTAATTTTTCACTGACCCAGTAGCTAGTACTGTGCATAACACCGTCAAAGTGCTTTGCAAGAATAAGAGGGCTTAAGTGATCTTTGGCAAGTAATAGGCTGGGTAATAATAAACACATTACCAAGCACACAATGATAAGGGCTTGAGGCATGGTTCTTCCTGAACACGATAAAATCCTAAGGACACCTTAACAAAAACCTTTTCTATTTGAATCGGTTAATAGTACTAAGTACCCAAAAGCCTTGCTGACTCACACTGCTAGCGTGAGCCAGGTATCGTTTTAACCTTCGGCTAGATATTCGTTTTTCAGTTTTACGTAATTTGCTGCCGTGTATTTAAAGTAGCTCAGCTCTTTTTCTGTTAACTCTCGCGCTGCTTTGGCAGGGCGTCCCACATACAAGTACCCACTGGCGAGGGTTTTACCCGGCGGCACTAATGCACCGGCCCCTAACACCACTTGATCTTCAATCACTGCTCCATCCATTACCATGGCCTGCATGCCGATTAAAACCTCGTTACCTATGGTGCAGCCGTGCAGCATGGCTTGATGACCTACCGTCACATCATGACCGAGAGTGAGGGGATAACCACCTGGGTTGTAATCACTGGCGTGAGTAATGTGCAGAATGGAGCCGTCTTGAATACTGCATCGATCGCCAATTTTAATGCTATGCATATCACCGCGAATCACAGTATGAGGCCACACGGACACATCGTCCCCCAATACCACATCCCCAATGACCACAGCGGTGTCATCCACCATCACCGCGTGACCTATTTTTGGGGTCATACCTTTAAATGATCGTACCGCTGCCATGATGCCTCCTATGTACTTTCCATTAGCGCTAGACTTGAATTATCTAGACTCGACCCAACCTTGTTAAGCTAGACCTACATTTTCAAATTGATTGATGGCCACTATGACAGACACCTTGCGTAACCCCCAAGCACTACCGAAATTTAACGAAGTGAACATCGCTGACATTGAGCCCACCATCAGCCAACACCTAGAGGCCAATTTAGAGGCCATTCGCTCGTTGAGCAAAATTGACAACCCGAGCTGGGATAACCTAGTGGAAGTGCTCGAAGAATTAGACGACACCCTAAGCAAAGCCTGGAGCCCAGTCAGTCATTTAAACAGTGTGATGAACTCCGATGAATTACGCGAAGCCTATAACGCCTGCTTACCTAAGCTATCCGCTTACAGCACAGAAATCGGCCAAAACAAAGATCTACAGCAAGCCTATCAAGCCATCAAAGACAGCCCAGAATTCTCTGCTTTAAGCACAGCGCAACAAAAAGCCATCACCAATGCCTTACGCGATTTTCACCTTGCTGGCGTGGATTTAAGCGATGACAAGAAAAAGCGCTACGGTGAAATCAAGTCACGCTTGAGCGAGCTTTCCAGTAAGTTTGGTGAAAACGTATTAGACGCCACCAACAAATGGCAAAAGCTCATTACCGATAAAACGCAATTAACCGGTATTCCTGAATCTTCATTGGCCGGTTTTGCACAAGCGGCCAAAGCACAAGATCAAGAAGGGTACTTGTTAACCTTGGACTTCCCCTGTTACTTACCCGTCATGACCTATTGCGACGATGCCGAGTTGCGCAAAGAAATGTACACCGCGTTTTCTACCCGCGCCTCCGATCAAGGCCCGCACGCAGGTGAGTTTGATAACTCAGATAACATGGCGGAGATTCTGAAGCTGCGTCATGAAATGGCCAACCTTTTAGGTTTTGACAGTTACGCCCATTACTCCCTAGCCAGCAAAATGGCCGAAACCCCAGAGCAAGTAATTCAATTCCTCGAAGATTTAGCCGCCAAATCCAAACCTCAAGCGCAGCAAGAATTTGCAGAACTAAAAGCCTTTGCCAAAGAGCAAAATGGCGCAGATGAATTAAACCCGTGGGATGTGACCTACTTTGGCGAAAAGCTAAAACAGGCCCGTTACAGTGTCAGCCAAGAAGAAATCCGCCCGTACCTACCTGCCCCCAAGGTACTGGCGGGTTTGTTCGAGGTGGCCAGTCGCTTATTCAATGTGAGCATCGAAGAAGTCACCAGCGCCAGCGTTGAAAACGGTGATATTTATCACCCAGATGTGAAACTGTTTAGCATCAAAAAAGACGGCCAGTTAATCGCGCAATTCTATTTGGATTTATACGCCCGCAGCAAAAAACGTGGCGGCGCGTGGATGGATGAATGCCGCGTACGCCGCACCAAGGCCAATGGCGAGCAACAAATTCCTGTGGCCTACTTGGTCTGTAATTTCACGGCACCTGTGGGCGATCAACCTGCATTACTCACCCATGATGAACTCACCACCTTATTCCATGAATTTGGCCATGGCATTCACCACATGCTCACCAAGGTGAACACCGCTGCCGTCAGCGGCATTAACGGTGTGGCATGGGATGCGGTAGAACTGCCAAGCCAGTTTTTAGAAAACTGGTGCTGGGAACCCGAAGCCTTAGCCTTTATTACTGGCCATGTGGAAACCGGCGAGCCACTACCAAAAGCACTGCTGGATAAAATGCTGGCCGCTAAGCATTTCCAAAATGCCATGATGATGGTACGCCAACTTGAGTTTTCATTGTTCGATTTCAAAATGCACTTGAATTACAACCCAGAAAACCCTCAGCCAATACAAGAAGTATTGAACGCTGTGCGCGACCAAGTTGCAGTAGTAAAAGCCCCTGAGTTTAATCGCTTCCAGCACAGCTTTAGCCATATCTTTGCCGGTGGTTATGCTGCAGGGTATTACAGCTACAAATGGGCAGAAGTGCTCAGTGCAGATGCCTTTAGCCGCTTTGAAGAAGAGGGGATTTTTAACCCAACCACAGGCCAATCCTTCTTTAACGAGATTCTAAGCCGTGGCGGGGAAGACGATGCCGCCGTATTGTTTAAAAACTTCCGCGGGCGTGAGCCAAAAGTGGATGCGTTGTTAAGACACTCTGGCATCAAGGCGGCTTAGCTAAAGACGAGAGGCGCAAACAGCGTTTCCTCATAACGATTTTATTATGTGGTAAAATACAGCCAGTGGTCTTCAAATAGCTATCTGACGTAGCTAAGACAAGGCAAAAAGTTTTCGCGAGCCCGGAGTTTATGCTTCATAAATGAGGAGATCGTGGAAACTTTTTAACGCAGTATTAGCAAGCTCAGGAAGCTAGGTGTATTTATGTTCAAAGCTCAAAAACGCTTCATCGCTGGGGCGGTCTGCCCTAAATGTTCAGAAATGGACAAGCTGGTCATGTACAAAAATGAAGAAGGCCGAGATGTGCGCGAGTGCGTAGCTTGTGACTATATTGACGTGATGAAAAGCGAAGAAGAAATGGCGGCGGAAGCCCAAGTAGCTGAATTACAAACCCGCGTGACCCCTATTGGTAAAGCGGTACGTGATGAAGGCGAGCAGGCCATTAAAATCTTTGATGCCATGCCCCCTTCAAATAATAAGCACTAACAAAAAGCCCATCTAAAGGATGGGCTTTTTGTTCATAACAGAGTAAGCGGAGAGTCTGTTAACTCTGTTGGATAACCCTCTTCTTCTGGTGTTACACCCAAATATAATTCTCCATTAACGATCAAACTTATATTTAGCATTGTCGAGTTCTCGCCCATTCGGCAAGAAAATACATCCTTTGCAACACCCACAGCCCAATCTGTATAGCCACATTCCGATGCATCATTCTTAGCTGTCACATCATCTTGTTCATTTAATAATAAGGTCTGCTCGGAATATTCAAATGCGACCTGGGTAACCGTTTCACCAGATGCTAATACTACATCATCACCGACGACTACATTCCCGGCGGTTTGTAAAACCGCTAAAGTATTACCTTCACAGCTTGAGCTAGCGTATGTGCGGTTCACCACCGTGATTTTTGCAGCATCAAACGTAAAAGTTGACTGACCATAGACCGTACCGTCTTCGTTATAATCTTCACACGGACTCAACCAACTGCCTTCTAGAAAGGTTGTTTGGTTAGCAATATCTTCAACATTTGAGTCTTCATTTTCTGTTGCAGCAACCGTTACCGTGCCAGTAGCTTCAACTTCATAAATAAACACGCTCGCTGCATTAGTCGTAATACGAAGATACTGAGCACTTTCTGCGCTGGCAAAAGTACAGCTTAATTTACCACTACCAGACGTATAAGTTGGACAGGCAATATCAGAAGAACCAAATGAAGGCACCATGGTGGTTTTCCAAGACAGTCCATCCACCGAAAGCTCCACTTGAACCGCTGGGTTAGATGAACTGAAAGATGTGTTATTCGTGTAAACCGTTACATCGGCTACTTTAGCAACTTGTCCAAAATCCACAGTGATGTGATCGTCTGCTATGTTACCCGCCCAGAAATTAGAGGCTGTTGTATCACCATCACCGATATAGGCAGCGGACTCTTGATTGTATGTTGCTGACATAGTCGCGCCATTTGATGTAAGCGCAACATTTTGCGTGACTTCCTTTGTTTTTAATCCCTGATCAGATTCTGACTCAGATCCACATGCCACTAGGCCAAGCACAGACACCAAACCAATTGCTTTTAATTCCATTTAGACTTTCCCTTTACTCGTAAAAAAGCGCCGCAGAGTATAGGGAGAAGGTAAAGGCATGGAAAGTATAGAAATGTAACTGTGGGCTATTTTGCGAACCCAAACACTCTGTTCAATTGCCCCATCACATCTTCCACCGTAATCAAATCCATGGCATCTGCGTGATGCACACGCTCATGCCAACCGGCTTCGCTGTAAGGCTTGCCGAGGTATTTCTCGACCGCTTCTGGGTATTTATCCACCGTATAACTAGGTGCCTGATAGGGGCCTGACAGCCCAGAACGTGCCACGGCATATAAACCAATGACCGACGTATTCATGGCCACAGCGATATGAGCAGGGCCGGTATCCGGTGCGATTAAACAATCCACTTCGCCTAATAACGCCGCTATTTGTTTGTGCTTGGTTTTGCCAACAAGGTTATCAATATTTGCGTTAGCCAATGTTTGTATCTCATGAGCCAACTGAATTTCGTTATCAGCAGGGCCGCCGGTGAGCATCACTTGGCAATCGTATTTCGCCACAGCAGCGTCGATTAATTCTGCATAGTGTTTGGCTTTCCAAGTACGCTCGGCTTTGCTAGCCGCGGCATTGATAGCGATCATTTTTGGTTTTTGGCGTTGCTGTTTTGCCCATGCTTGATCGGCCTCACTTGTGTATAACGACCAAGACAATTCTTCACTTTGCACGCCGAGATGTTTCGCAAATCCCATGAAGCCTTCGGCAAGATGTTCATCTGCGGGGGCGATTTGCTCTTTCACAAACCAAGAATGTAAGTCTTTAGCGCGGCCATTATCGAAACCGATTTTGCGTTTGGCTTGAATGGATGGATAAATCAGATTGGTACGGAAACTGGCTTGTGCCGCGATTAATATATCGAACTCGTACTGTTTAAACAGCTTACGCAACGACAGGTAATCTTTGATTTTTTGCGGCTTTTGAATCACTAAGAATTCAACGCCTTCTAACCCTTCCAATAAAGGGTAAACCGCTGAGCTTGTGATCCAGGTGATTCTGCAATCAGGCCATTGCTTCTGCAGGGCGCGAATCATGGGAATGGCAAGCACCACGTCACCAAGGGCAGAGAGGCGGAAAAAGGCAATGTGTTTAGGCTGACTCATGATACTCAATACAGTAAACATAAAAATGCGAGTATACCTGATTTAGTCGGCCATTCACGTCACATCCCCCGCATTATTAAAGCCCTTGTTGCTGTGTGGTCCGTGCATGGTTAGAGTGAATACTGATTAAAGCTTATCTGCCAAGGACGACTCCATGCTTAAACCTCGATACATGCTTCCCACATGGTTCCTACTTTCATTATTTTCATCTATCGCAATAAGCTTTGATTTAACCCCAGAGCAGGTGAACGGCGTTTATCAACTGTCCCAACCGGAACGCAGTGCCGCAGGACAAACCCAGCAACTGCAAATTGAATACGGCGTCATGAACGGCCAAACCGTACTGGTCACCGCCAGTTGCCCTAAATGCCCAGCAGCGGGTTACCGTTTACTTGAAACCGAATCCAAAGAACTGGGGCGACCTGTATTTTTTAATTCATCGGGCATTTATGTCATCGCCTTCGACAACAACACCTTTGTTTCTGTCATGGCCGACGGCCAGTTGGGCAAAAAGATTTGGCAAAAACTGGTGTACGCCAATGTGTATAGCAAGCAAGGTACTCCCACCATTGATTTAGCCACGGCTAAACAATTTGTGATTAACGAATCCAAACGTTTAATGACAGGGGAAGGCATTGCCAAAACACAAGTCACTGGCGGCAACGGCACGTATTACCCAGCCGCTAAACATGGCATTGGCTCACAGCAATACGACGAAGTGGAAGTGCTGATTTACCCACAGCAGAAGCTCGTATTAAACGGCCTAAACTGTCGCAACTGCACCAGCGATACCTATGAATACCAAGCGGAACTCAGCAACGCCATCGGCAAACCCGTGTATGAACTGGGTTACATGGGCCGCTTTTTAATTGAACAAGATAGCGGAATCCTTTGGTGGACCAACGCCAATTTAGGGAAAAACCTTTGGGGCAAGAATGATCATTTTAATGTGCTCGCCCAAGACAAAACCTTCGCGCGTAAACTCACCATAGATCAAGCCCTGCAAAAACAAATCGACCAAACCTTCAGCGAATACGCCAACAAAGCCAAAGCCGCCGTGGATGCCCGCATCAAACAAGAAGACCAACAGCGCACCGCCAACAACCAATTACCGAAAAAAGGTTTGAGCGATGCTCAATTAGAAAAAGACACGCTGATTGCTGCTCAAGATTGGGCTAAGCGATACAAGTGGCAAGAAAAACTTGAATACACCTACCTCACCAGCCGAGACTGGAGCAACTTGCGTCATCCACTCACCGGCATTCAAACGGGCCGCCGCATCAATGGCATCATCACCATGAAACGCAATGACGGTTTATGCAGCTATCAACAAGCGGTATTCGAGCAAGCTTACAACGGCTCGGACTATCAGAAGACAGTCATGGTCGGCGTGGTGCCGGGGCAGAATAAATTGGATTGTGGGAAGTTGTGAGTTCTTAGTCTAGCCGATGGGTTACGCTCTTCGCATGGGCTCAGTGCTAACCCATCCTACAATTGTGATTACTGTTTAAACTTGTAGGTTGGAAAAGTGGAGAAGGAACACCTTCCAACATTGCAATCATCGGATGACGCTTGGCTTATCCGACCTACCACTTAAATCATAATAAGCAGAATTCAAAACAAAAGCCCGTTGCGAGCGCAAGTCAGACAAGGCGAAAATCATTTTAGGGGAAGCGCATAGCTCGCCTATGTAACGATCCTAACCAACGATTGAGATTATACAAATCCCGTCATGAGCGATGGCTAGGGGAGGCGAAAAGATTGCGAAGCACTTGAGTGTATGTGGTTATACATGATGGTGCTGAGCAATCTTTTCAACAATGCCTAGTCGAGCGTAATAGGGATTTATTCCACTGTTACGGACTTAGCTAAGTTCCTTGGCTGATCCACGTCTGTTCCGCGAAGAACCGCCACGTGATAACTCAACAACTGCAACGGAATGATGTACAAAATCGGCTCCATCAAGTCACTACATGACGGCATGCTGAGAACCTTCATGTTATCT
>JABXIK010000119.1 GCA_013373125.1 Gammaproteobacteria bacterium
CAAAAAGCGCTCTGCCAATTGTGCTTTAGGCAAGCATTCTGCCCTGTCCTTACCTGCTGTGAAATTTAAAGTACTACCATAACAAGTGGCATCTTGATTAAAAATCAATAGTTTGTATAAAAAAGTACCATCTACTTTTTTCACTTCGTCTAGGTTACGCTGAAGAGCTAAGTTTAAAGTATGTTGTTTTTTCGAGTCTTCAATAAATTTTTCGATATTATCTATGGTTACGTCTAAGTTCTGCCCACGTAACAAGGGTGGCAACTTATTAAGTACGTCTTGCTCACTAAGCTTTCCGCCTTTTTCTTCTAACTGGGCTTTTAATGCTTCATTTTGGTTTTCTAATGCAGTCACTTGTGAAGATGCGCTTTCATGAAGAGTAAGCGGTCCCAAATCTACACGGCGACCATCACTCACGGCTACCACCATACAAATCACCAGTGCAAAAACCACTAAACTGATTAGCGTCACCAACAACCAATTGGGTATGTGTTTGATCCATTCCATCATGTGTAAATCCTATTATTCACTATGCATAGTGATTAACTGCAAAACTAAACACCACTTTTATTAAGAAGAAGATACTGACAGCCATAAACCACATAGGTACGGCTAACAAGATAATCAATAAAATCCCCAAACAAACCAAATTGGCAGCTATGAATAATTGAAATCTATTCCCCGCCAACACGTTCACCAGAATTGCTGAGAAAATAGTAAATACCCACACGATCATCGAAGCCATCATGGGTCCCTGCAACAACCATGCTATCACTATGATATGAAAGTGAATTGCAATAAACACCCAACGGGCTGTAGGACGCTTAGCGTAATAATCATTGGTGCCTTGAGTGAAATTAGCAATACAACCGGCCAACACATCCCAAAGCAGAAGAAACCCGATAATTAACGCCGCCAGATTGATGGATTCAGGTTGTTCGTATAAAAAGCCATAAATTAAACCTGTACCCATAATTGAAAACACCATGGTCACTATGACTTCTAGCCAGGTTTGTTTTTCACCAAAGACTTCATGTAATGATGCTGGAACGTTAAAAGTTTTCATAATTAATTATGGTAATAGGCCCCTTTAGGAGGCAGGCCAAACAACGGCATGGCTTCTGCCATTTTTTCTTGTGGGTAGGCTTCGATAGATTGTTTATGGGATTCCTTCGAGTCCCACTTCTCAATGACGACAAAGACCGCATCATTGTCATTTTTTCTGAGCACTTCACATAACTCACAACCTTTAGAGGCTGCAATATAATCTTTCAGTGTCATTAAAAATTGAAACAACTCTTCAGCTTTCCCAGCTGCAGCCTCAAATTCATTAATACGGGTAACAGTCATATCTTTTCCCTTAAATATCTACGCACACCTAACATTGCTGATTAATAATACAGACTTTTGTACTTAATCAAACTGGCCTTTGACCCTTGCAGCAATAAAATCCACCGCCGCTTTCACCTTGGGAGTACCATAAGCATTTTTTTGATACAGCATATAAACAGCCAACCCAGTGTTTTCTGTAATATTTAATGGCTGATCAAACTGCAATTGCACCAACTCTCCGCTTTCTAAATAAGGTTTCAACACCCAACGGGGCATCATTAAAATACCCTCACCGTTAATGGCTTTTTGCACCAGCCACTTACCATTGTTGGTAATAAGTTCAGCGGGGGCGGATACTTCCTGCCACTGATTATTGACTTCACTTAACCAAGGGGTCTGCCCCATGGGCGTTTTAAAATACAGGCCTTTGTGTTGTTTCAACTGCTGTGTACTGGCTGGTACACCGTGTATCTGCAAATACTTAGGGGAAGCCACTGGAATAAATTGATTCTCCATTAAGCGCACCGCCACCACACGCTCATTTGGGGCATATCCACCGCGAATGGCAATATCCACATCATCCCGTGACAAACTCGATAACTCATCGCTTAACACCACATCTAAGACAATGTCTGGGTAGCTTTGTTTAAATTCATCCATCAAGGGAATGAGAACCCGCTCACCAAAACCAACCATAGAGCTGATTTTTAAACGCCCTACAGGTTTAGACTGGTAACTGCGTACCGCTAAATCACTCTGCTCTAATTGCTCGGTAATGGCTTTAACCTGCTGAAAATAAGTTTGACCAATCTCAGTCAGACTTACTAGGCGTGTAGAGCGCTTTAATAGCTGTGCCCCTAGGCTGGCTTCTAAGTCACTGATTCGCCGAGAAATAGACGAAGCCGGTACATCAAATTGCTGTGCCGCACTGGAAAAACTCCCCCCTTCCACCACGGCGATGAAATAGCGAATTGCCCTTAACTGATCCATTTGAAGCTCATTTATTGCCTTTAAGGCAATAAAGATTAGCAAATATGCCAATATTAATCCTCATTTAAAGGGGTAATATGAGCAACAACTTGAACGAACACAGAGGAATGCACCATGACTCAGTACACAGAAATCAATCTAACCAAACGCCCAGACGGCAACCCAATTGGCCCACACATGTTTGAGGTAGTGAAAAAAGACATTCCTACCGCCGGCCCAGGTCAAATCCTTATTAAGCAAACACACATGTCATTGGACCCTGCCATGTTGGGCTGGATGAGCCCAGACACTGAGAGCTACATCCCACCTGTGGAACTAGGCACAGTTATGCGCTCAAGCGGCTTAGGCGAAGTGGTTGAATCTAATCACCCTGATTTTAATGTGGGTGACAAAGTTATGGGCATGACAGGCTGGACGGAATACATCCTAAGTAGCGGTCAAGGCTTTAACAAAGTACAAGCCGGTGTGGACGCTGAAACGGCCCTTTCTGTGTTTGCATTACCTGGTTTAACTGCCACACAAGGTATGAAATTGCTTGAGCCTAAAGCCGGCGAAACGTTAATCGTAACGGGTGCAGCTGGATCTGTTGGTTCAATCGTGGGTCAGATGGCGAAAGCAGATGGCTTACGCGTGATTGGTGTGGTTGGCGATGATGAAAAAGCCGATTGGATTGTAAACGAATTGGGTTTTGATGGTGCCATCAATTACAAAACCGATGACCTTGCAGAAAAACTGGCAGAACTAACACCTAATGGTATTGATGTGTTTTTTGAAAATACAGGCGGGCCGATTCAACAACACATTTTCAATCGCATGAATACCCATGGTCGCATCGTGGTATGTGGCATGATCGCCGATTACACCGCAGCCAATCCTGCACCGGGCCCAAACTGGATTCCATTAATTAAAAAGCGTATTCGCATTCAAGGCTTTGCCATGCCAGATCATTTTGGTGAAGTACCGGCTTTATTAGGTAAGCTGGCACCTTATGTGATGCAAGGTAAAATTAAATACCGCACTCACATTTTAGATGGGCTAGAGAGCGCAATGACGGGATTAAATTTATTTTTCACCGGTGGTAACAAGGGTAAATTAATCGTTAAGCTTTAATCTAACTTAATTAAATTTACGCCTAAAAAAGCGCTGAACCTCAGCGCTTTTTCCTGCCCTACTTCTTCTTAACTTTTAAATGATTATTGCCATCCCGGGATGAACGAATCAAATCATTACCCTGTTCGATTAACGCTTTTGCCCGCTCTGATTTTGCCATGCGATCATACAACACCACATTAGCCGTAGCGGCTAAGTTCATGCAGCCGATTGTGGGTACGTACACCACTTCATCCGCCTGATTAATCATTTTTTGTGGGATGTTGCCATCCTCAGGACCGAAAATATAAAGCGCACATTCTGGATGTTGAAATTCGGGTAAAGGGGTTGCCCCTTCTACTAATTCAATGCACACCACCTTGGTTTGATCATCCATGTAATAAGTCGGAACTGATAATAAGTCATCTACTTTTTTAATTTCAGTGGTGTGCTGTGCGTTTTGCGTATCCGTATTATGCCGCGCAGCAAACCCGTAACGATTTCCGGTGTAATACACATCGTCCGCTTGGTAGCAGCCAATGGCTCGCAGTACTGAACCGACATTTTGTGCATCTTTTGGGTTAATTAAACCGATGCTCACTTGGCCTTTTAACTTACTCACAATTTCGATACTACCTTCACCATCGCATTCGTTAAGAACGCTAAATCGTCATCGCTAATGACAAACGGTGGCAACACGTAAACCAATTTGCCAAATGGACGCACCCAAACCCCTTCTTCTACAAACATGGGCTGCACAGTGGGCATGTGCACAGGCTCATGCAATTCGATCACACCTATGGCCCCTAACACACGTACATCCTTCACTTGAGGAAAATTACGAGCGGCTGCTAAACCTTGCTCTAAACCCGCTTCGATATTACGTACTTGCTGAGGCCACTGGCCTTCCAGCAATACATCAATACTGGCATTGGCCACGGCGCATGCCAATGGATTACCCATGAATGTCGGGCCGTGCATAAACACACCTGCTTCCCCTTCACAAATGCCTTTGGCCACTTTGTCAGTACACAAGGTAGCCGCCAGACTCATAAAGCCGCCGGTTAATGCCTTGCCTACACACAAAATATCCGGTGAAATACCTGCGTGCTCACAAGCAAACATTTTACCGGTGCGACCAAAACCCGTGGCAATTTCATCGGCAATCAATAGCACATTGTATTCATCACACAGTTCACGAATACGTTTCAAATATTCTGGACTATAAAAACGCATACCACCGGCCCCTTGCACGATGGGTTCTAAAATAATGGCAGCAATTTCTTCGTGCTGTTGAGACAGTTTTTGTTTCACATCTGCAATGTGATGCTCTTCGAATGTCTCGCCCAATAAACATTGCGGGGCTTCAGCAAAAACGTGCTTACTTAACACGTTCTCAAACATATGATGCATGCCATTCACGGGATCACAGGTGGCCATAGTGGCAAAGGTGTCACCGTGATAACCATTTTTCACCGTCAGCAATTTATTTTTACGTTTATTCCCTTGGCTTAACGCGTACTGAAAGGCCATTTTTATGGCCACTTCTACCGCCACCGATCCACTGTCGCTAATGAAAACTTTATTTAGACCGTCTGGCGCCAGCTTCACCAGTTTTTCGCATAAGGTAACGGCGGGTTCATGAGTCAAACCGCCAAACATCACGTGACTCATGGTTTCGATTTGATCATGGGCTGCTTGTTTTAATTTAGGATGGCCATAGCCATGCACAGCTGACCACCACGAAGCCATACCATCAATGAGCTCACGTCCGTCTGCTAAGCGAATACGCTCCCCCTCTGTGCTTGCCACAGGAAATGGCGCTAACGGCGACGTAAACGAAGAATATGGGTGCCAAACATGTTGTTTGTCTAAGGCTGTAATTTGCTCAGGGGTTAAATGGGCCATGAATCACCGATATTATAAGTATTAGCGGCATTCTAACGGATGTGCCTATTTGATCCAAGGAAGGCGAATTGCCCTATGAATTCAGCTACAATCTATGCAGTCATGACAACGAAATTTGTGAGTCCACTATGCAAGCCATCGCCTTTGATCTGAGTTTACCCATCGAACACGCCGACAGCCTATTTACCATTGAGCAGCCTCAACCGATTGCCAAGGGAAAAGATTTATTAGTGAAAGTGGAAGCCATCAGTGTCAATCCTGTGGATGCAAAAATTCGTTTGCGCGCTCGCCCAGAAAAAGGCGACGCCAAGGTATTAGGCTATGACGCCGCAGGCACGGTCACACAAGTGGGCGATGACTGCGAATTATTTAATGTGGGCGATAAGGTCTATTACGCAGGTGACATGAACCGCCAAGGCAGCAATGCGGAATATCAACTAGTGGATGAGCGTTTAGTGGGTAAAGCACCAAGTTGCCTAACAAACGCAGAGATTGCCGCCCTTCCGCTTACTGCATTAACCGCCTATGAAATGCTGTTTGATCGCCTACAAGTGGATATTCAAGACAGTTATCAGTCACAACCCAATCGCCTGTTAATTACAGGCGGTGCTGGTGGCGTAGGCAGCATCATGATTCAACTAGTGAAAGCCATCTGCCCAGAAGTTCAGGTGATCGCCAGCGCTAGCCGTGAAGCCAGTCGTAAGTGGTGTGAAAAGATGGGAGCGGATGTGGTAATTAATCATAATAACGGCATCGCTAAAGAATTAGAAAATGCCGGCATTAACAGCGTTACTCATATTGCCAGTATCACTCACACCCACTTGCATTTTGATGACTTCGCACAAGTGATTCAGCCACAAGGCAAAATCTGTTTAATCGATGATCCTGCCACACCACTTAATATACAGGCGTTAAAAGCCAAAAGCGTGAGCCTACATTGGGAACTGATGTTCACTCGCAGCCTGTTTCAAACCGAAGATATGATCAAACAACATTTGATTTTAAAAGAAGTGGCGGAGCTAGTGGATGATGGGAAAGTCATCAGCACGCTAAGTGAAAACTTTGGCAAAATTAATGTCGAAAATTTAAAGAAAGCCCATAGTTTAATTGAGAGCAATCAAAGCATCGGCAAAATTGTTTTGGAAGGGTTTTAAACTCACAACTAAGGGTGGTAATCCTTGCCACCCTTATTCTCTTTTTTTAGGTTGATTTACGCAGCATGATGACACTTAGTGTGACCAGTATTGCAAACGTCACCTGCACCCAAGTTAATACACTGCCTAAAAATAGCACGGCAAATAATAACGTAAAGAATGGCTGCAATAATTGCAGTTGCCCGGTTTTAGCAATACCAATTTTCGTCATCGACCCAAACCAAAAGTGAAACCCAATCCACTGACTCATGACGGCTAAATATAGTAAGGCAAGAATCCCAACCAGATGATCACCGCTAAAATTTTCCGCATTTTCTAAGCTGGTATAACCAAACGTAAACACTGATAACGGAAAATACAGCACCATCATCCAGCAGATAGTCTGAAATCCTCCTAAGCGTTTCGCCACATGCCCGCCAATGGCATAACCCAACCCTGCCGACACCAACAAAACAATGCTATGTAATGGAATCACACCACTGGACTGACTATAAGCAAACAATATTAAAAGTTGCGTCCCAAAAGTCATGCTTAACCAAAATTGCTTACTGGTTTTTTCTTTAAATAAGCTTGCCGCCACGAGCGCGGTAAAAAACGGAATGCCTGCCAAGAAGATCCCCGTCTCTGACGCCTGCCAATGTTGCAGTGTGACCGCCATAGAATAAGGAAACACAAACACCATGGCCGCGCCGCCCACTGCCAACCAAGCCAGCTCTTTGGGCTTAGGGATTGGCCATTTAAACCACCACACCACGAAGATACTCCCCACACCAGCAATAAAGGCACGCATCGCGGCGATAAACCCAGGCGTAAAGGCCTCTAAAGCCAATACAGTAAAGGGTGCAGTTAAACTGAAAATAATGACCGCCAACAGACCATGAAACCAAAGTGGCACTGGACCTTGGGTATCGTCATGAGAGTGCTGGGTCAGCAACGAGGGTTCTGTGTAAATACTCATAAAGGGACTCCTTGTGTTTAGGCGTCCATCTTGCCAGCGGTACTGTATTCTCAGTAGCAGCAGTCTTGTTACAAAAAAGCGGTACAATTCCCGATATTTCAACAACTGTACCGGTAATTTTAGTTCTAACTGTTATGCTTAGAGGTACAGTTAAAGGATTATCATGAGACAAGACTCAGCTTAGGAACCCAGCCGATGACCACCCTTTACCAAAAAGTTGCCGAAGATATTGCTCAAGATATTCAGCAAGGGGTATATCTCGCTGGTCAAAAGGTACCCAGCGTACGCAGCTTATCCAAAGTAAAAGATGTGAGCATCAGCACCATTACCCAAGCGTATGCGTTATTGGAAGATCAAGGCTTTCTAACGGCAAAACCCCAATCCGGTTACTATGTGAAGGAC
>JABXIK010000066.1 GCA_013373125.1 Gammaproteobacteria bacterium
CTTGGAAAGACCCAAGCACACACGAAAGCGATGAAAATCCGTTTCATACAACCACCTACTACTCGTGTACTTAACCATTAAGTACCTAAGTTATAGGCTAGTTGGAAAAATCAGATAGAAAGAACACAATCAGAAAAGAAGCACTTGAAATGCCTAATCATTCTAAAACGGCAACAACATTAACAAATGGGTTTTAAAAATGACGGGAGACTAGCGAATTTGAACGCTCTCGATATTCACATCAATACCATTGCCAAATTGATCACCGATTTGCTCAATACCAATGCGCAAACCATCGCGGCCATCCACATCAAATGTCACACCACGAATTTGCGCTGGTTGTGGCGTTGGGCCATCTAAATGCCCCACAGATAAACCTTTCAATACAATCGCCCCTTGTGTGCCATTAACACCTGCACCATCGGCATCCACCCAACGGATTTCATCAATGTGTAATTGCAAATCGATATCCATAGTAATGCCACTGCTCGGCGTATTGGTTGAAATACCTTGGCTTTGAATGGATTTAGCTGGGTTGTCGGTTGATTGAAATAACAAAGCTGGGGTTAAGTCAGAATTAAAATCTTGTGAAACCTGTTTTATCTGCCCCACATGTAACGATAAACCCGCATCAGTTAACGGCAGCAGTTCGGCTTGAGCACTATATATAAAACCAAGCACGATGATCAGTGTGCCAAAAGAACGCGAGCCACAATTTACAAATTTCTTCATCTCACGACTCCAATTTTATTGCTCTGATATTAAATATAGCCCCATAAAAAAACCCCGGCGAACCGGGGCTTTCCTGAATACCTAAGTAAACATTACCGTCAGATTAGTGACCGTAGATGTAAACAGAAGTACCAGTCATGTCGATGTCTTTGATCAACACAGAACCTAGAGATTGCTTGTTGATTGTATTAGCAGAAAGTACTGTTACACCGTCAGTATCATAAACAGTGTTATCACCATCTAGGTAGATGCTACCCATCATGATGGTACCTTCCATTTCAAGACCAGAGATACGCAATGCCGCAACATCATCAGTACCTGGAGTAGCAGCATTCCAAGACTCATGCTGTACCACATCGATATTCATGGTGAAGTGCATACCTTCGATCACATCAGAAATGCCATCACCGTTTTCATCAACACCATTGAAGAAACCTAGGTCTTCGATACCGAATTCGTTGCCTTCATCAACCCAAGCAGCTTGATCCATCGCACCACCGAATTTACCGGAAATATTCAGACCAGAAGTACCTGCAAGCACGTTACCAGTACCATTGATAACAATCTCACCGCGTACAAAACGACCCGCTGAACCTGGAGCACCAGTTACACCACCAACATTACCGGTAGAATCTTGAAGCGCCATATCGAACACGCCATTGTATTCATTAACTAGATCATCTTGGATGTAGTTACGGAAGTTCTCAACTTTGAATCCACCGATGTTACCTTGTGCACCAGACTGAGCTTTAGCAACAGCAGCTGCAACAGTTGCATCAGCAGCGGCTAAGTAACCGATGGCCGTTGGATCACCAGCAGCAAGAGCAGCACCATAAGCAGCTCCATCAGCATATGCACCGTCAGTAACAGCAGCTGTTGCAGCAGCACCAGTTTGAGTTGATGTTGCAATAGCTACACCAGCTTCAGTTTGAGCTAAATTAGCATAACCATTACCGATAATTACCGCATCAACAGTGATATCGATACCATTACCAGCAGTGTCACCGATTTGGTTAAGACCGATCACAAGACCGTCAGTACCATCAGCATCAATCGTAATACCACGAATAGTAGCGGCAGATAGCGTACCGTCAGCTGCAATGTCACCGATCGCTAGTTTGCTCATAGTGATCGCACCTTGAACACCTGAACCATCTTGATTACCGTCACGGTCAACGTATTTAATCGCGTCGATAGTCATGGCTAGATCTACGTCGATAGTGATACCAGCTTGACCAGTCATTTCACCTAGTAGAGCGTCGTCCATAGCTGTCATTTCAGCTTGGGCGAAAGGAGCAGCGGCTACTGCAGTAACCAAAGCAAGTTTTTTAAGGCCTTTCATTTGTTGTCTCCTGTTTTTTATTATTGTGAGAGTTTGACTATTCAACCAAAGCTCTCTTATTGAGGAGCTGCAAAATCTGCAACTCACATCAATTCTGTTTTAGGACTTAACCTTTAATGTCTCTTCCAAACCTTTGAAAAATACAACTGGTTTTTCCTTATCCACTGGGGCTTTAAACTTAATTTCTTTTTCTTCTTGATTTACAACGTATGGGGAAAAACGTAGAACAGACAAGCCTAATTTATGCTCCATCTCGATGGCAACACCATCAACATCCTTACCCATGAAAGGCACTTCAGCCTGTACAAATAATGCACCTGCCACAAAGTTAGCATTTTGAGCTCCGAGATGAATCATTTCTCGCAAGGCTAAAATTTTATCGCTAAAAGATGCCTTTTCTTCCGTTTTCGGTACTTCCAACATAATTGTTGTACCGGCTTCATCTACAGCAACAGCAAATGGTGAAACACTGTTTTTTTGTGCCAGCTGTAAATAAACATATTTACCACCACGGTCTACCAACTCATCAACCTGCTGTTGGATTTTGATAGCCTGCTGTTTTAGTTCTTCTTTAGATACTTCCGCTGCATTTGTCTGCGCTGAAGCAAATAGGAAAGCAACTAAAAATACGGTGCTGATAAACTTCATAAAAGGACTACTCGTTTCTTTTTGTTATTGTTCTTTAAGTGGCAAGCATCCTAACCCGCCCAGATTCGTCTGCACACTGTAAAGTTCACATGAATTTACAAAGGATTACAATTTCACCCCAAGGTATGACTAACACCCTTGTTTTACTGCCTAATTGATAGACAAACACTTAATTAGCAAAACAAACGTACAAAAAAACAATAAAGAATGAACATAAAAATAATTTTTAATATATCCAAATGAAATATCACAGTTACATTTGATACGTTCTTAACTGGTACACATGTAGCAAAAAATTAAGTGCAAGAATATTTGGGTATTTGCGAAACGAATGCGTGTTACCTAGCAACACAAATCTCATTTAAGCCAGTCAATACCTGCGTGAATGAAAGTTCACTTAATTGGCTTACACGTAAGTTATTCGAACAAATGTACTAATCTGAGTTCAAAAAAGGCTATGAAATACGTAATCAGAATCAATCCAATGCGTACCAAATTAGCAATGAAGACTGTTGGCCGAAAATATCTTTCAACATAATAACCATGAGGAAAGGTAAAGATTCCACAGACGACTGCGTCTAATTGAAGAGTGATATCCAACCGGTAAGCAATATTCTAAAAAGCTTACAAAGTGGCAGGGGTTTATGAGAGGCACGAAAAAAACTCGATGCAACAGGACCATCGACCTTCGTCGCTTAGAAACTATCTAGAAAAGAAATTAGAAGTGCTATCCCATCAATAGAGCCAATACACAGTTAGCGCACTGCAAAATTGCTCGGTGTACGTGCAAGGATGTTCTAATGCCGCGATAGCATGGATGCAAGTGAGCTGTCGATGGACATCGACTTTCACATGAAAACAGCAAAGAAAAAATAAGAAATGGTATCCCGTAGGGGAGTCGAACCCCTGTTACCGCCGTGAAAGGGCGGTGTCCTAGGCCTCTAGAC
>JABXIK010000126.1 GCA_013373125.1 Gammaproteobacteria bacterium
CAATAGTACAAACCCAAGGCCATAAAAGGTTAGGAATGCAAAACTATGAATCCAGATTTTATGCCATGACATATGCCAGATTTTTTGCGGCATTAACCAGCAATAAATCAAAAATGGAATCGCGGCATAGCAATAAAAACTTATGTCATAAATAGCGCCTTTTATCAGCATACTAAATAAATTGATAAGACTGATTTCCAGATCTCCAAGGTGCCAAGCCATGAGCCCTAAACGTAATAAACTAAAGCAGATTATGACAGGCAACATCATATGCAGGATGAGCATCATGCGGGAGTCATGACCACTGGAAAAGCTGAAAGGAAAGCGTTGAAACAAGCGAGCTGGAATGCGCATTATTTGAACCTATTAAGAGGAATAGGCCCAATATAGGGGATAGCGGGTTAATCCAGAGTCTAAGAAAGGTTAAAAAAAAGTTAAATTAGTTAGAAAATTTCACAATAAAAGCACTGCCGTGTTCTGGAGCAAACTGATATTGCACTGACCAATTCAAGTGTTCACAAATGCGTTTGATGATGCTTAGGCCAAGCCCCAAGCCATCGGATGTAGGGTTGGCTTTTTGATAAGCATCATACATCACGTCTTGTAGCTTGCTTGGCATTTCTTGGCCGTGGTCCATTACGGTTAATGTGTCATTGCTTAAATAAACATCGATTTGGGTATTTTGGCTGTGGTGCAGGGCGTTTTTAATCAGGTTGTTTACTATGGTACTTAATTGGGGCGCGGACACAGTTAAGTGAATTTCGGTATCACAATGAAAGTGAATGTACCGGTTTTGTTGTTGCGCTTGGTTTTGCCAAAATTCGATTCGTTGTTGCACGATATCTTTAGCGTTAGCGTGCGTCAGGTTTGATTGATTTTTGCTCTTATCTCGAGCCATGGATAAGAAGGTGTCAATGAGCTCTTGAATATCCTGTATGGATTGATTGATTTTACTCAGCAATACAGGGTCACAGTCTTTTTCTTTTGCTTCTAATAGCTCCACTGAACTTTTAATCACCATTAAAGGGGTACGCAGTTCATGGCTGATGTCACTGGTGAAGAGTTGTTCCCGTTGTAATAATTGTGAGATTTTCTCTAGGTATTGGTTAAAGCTATCTACTAAAAAACCAACCTCATCTTTTTGTGTGCTTAGAGTAATGGGCTGGTGGTCCAGCTCATTTTTGTGCTTACGTTTTAGTTCACCAGTTAATGTACGGATCGGGCGCAATATACGCTTAACCAGAAGCTGTGAGACTAATAGGGATAAGAATAAAATGGAAAAG
The DNA here is from genome assembly GCA_013373125.1 of Gammaproteobacteria bacterium. Taxonomy (GTDB): domain Bacteria; phylum Pseudomonadota; class Gammaproteobacteria; order Pseudomonadales; family Oceanobacteraceae; genus Bermanella. The sequence goes on from JABXIK010000126.1 coordinate 1,284, forward strand.
GTGGCGGTGAATAACGTAATGGTTGAGATGCTCTCCAAGTGCTCAAAATGTTCTTGTTTACTGACAAGTATGTAGCGTTCATGATTTAAATCTTTGACGAACACCATGTCTTCACCGTATGGGCGAATGAGTTCATATTCGCCTTCTACAAAATCTTTGAGTTCGTCATCTATCTTAGCGTTGTCATGAATGGGGTATTTGACAAAATACACATCTTCAAGATGCAATTGGATCGTTTGGTGCTCATCTTTGTAATGCTGAATAAAATGATTAAGGTCATTCTTAAGGTGTACCTTTAAGATATTGTCTTCAAAATCTTCAATAAGAAAATGCGCTATAGCGCTGAATAATAGTGCGGACAGTGTACTGACTATAACCAATGCATAACGGATACGCTGAGACAGGGTGAAATTAAACATCTTGGTGGTCCCGCATGCGATAGCCCACGCCATGGACGGTTTCAATAATTGAGTGCTTAAAGGGTTTATCGATTAAGCTTCTCAGTGTATGCATGTGTATTTTTAGAATGTTGCTGTCGGGTAAGTCGTCTTGCCATAAGGCTTGTTCTAATTTTTGCTTTTCAACTACATTCGGAGAATACTGCATCAATAATTTGAGTAGTTTTAAACAAGATGGATTGAGCTTTATGGCTTTATGCTCGCGAGTCACTTCTAGGGTGTCTAAATTATAAGTGAGGTCCGCAACATTCAATGTGCGATTTTTCTGAGGCTGGGAGCGGCGCTGTAATGCCTGTAAACGCACGGCTAACTCGGCTAATGCGAAGGGTTTTACTAAGTAATCATCTGTGCCAGCATCAAACCCTAGCAGTTTGTCGTTTAAGCTATCACGAGCGGTGAGCATGATAACTGGAGTACTAATGTGCAGTTTGTTGCGTAAGGTTTCGCAGATCGTTAAACCATCCATGCCTGGTAGCATAATATCCAGAATGATGGCGTCATAAGTGTTGGATTGAAGTAGTTCAATGGCGTGTAAGCCGTTGTGGGTCACATCTACAATGTGCTGCTGTAAGGCAAGGTAATCACAGATGTTTTGCGCGATTTCACGATTATCTTCTACGACTAGTATGTTCATGCTAAATGCGTGTGAAAATGTTTACGCTATCTTAGCGTGAATCTTGGTTAAGATCAGAATAATTTAACCAAGATTCGAAAGAGGGAGCTAAAGTGCTAGTGACTGCTCTCGTTCTAAGTCATTAATCATGCGCCATTTTCCGCCGCTTTGCTCAATGCGTTGCTGCCAATCTTTTAAACGTTGCATGTATTGGGCTGGATCTTGGTTATCACTGCGCAACTTGGTGACGTTGAGTGCGATCACTTCGTAGTCCGGTAAGCTTAATTCGAAATCACGCTTGTAACCTTTTGGCAGCTCTTCTTGCATGTCTGAGAACACCATAATGAACTTTTTGTCGGCACCGGTTTCGTTGAGGTACTCTTTTGCCAACAATATTCCGCCACTAATATCCGTGTAGGCACTGCTTTTTACGGTTTCGATGAACTGAGAAATGGTGGCACTGAATACACGTTTCTGTTCATTCGCGCGGCTTGGGCGTTGATCAAATGTGACCTTGGCGATGATGTCGGTTTCTGAAAAGCTGCCGCTATCGATACGGGCCACAGCAAAACTGTCTCCTGGCTCTAATTGAGCTAGGTAATAATTAATAATTTGCTGTGCTTTTTTTAACTCTTTGGTGTAAGTACCAGAGGTATCTAATAATAAATACAAACCGGTTGTGGGTTTATGCTCGGTACAAGCGGTTAACGCAAATACAATGCTGAGTGTGATCAGTAACTGTTTCATGATTATTTCGCTTCTTGATTTAGGTGAATAGCTGCATCTTTCTTTTTACTCTTCGAGCTTTTGGCGTCATCGCTTTCTAAAGCCAATGGTTCTTGCTCATCAGTCACCACGGTTTTTAATGATTTTGGTTTATTTTCAATGAGGTTTACGACCCAAAGCGGCGCAAAGCATAAAATGTCGTAAATGTGTTTGAGGCTCTTATTAAATTGCTTCATGAAAACCGCAAGGCTTCTTAGGGCAGTGCTAACAAATATGCATAGATTCACAATTAAGCCGCCTACCACATGGCGACCAGTATGGATGAAGGACTCAAACGGTATGGCCACAAACATGAGAATTAACGGTAATACGAACCCTAAGGTCATTTGACCAATCATAGGAATATTACTGTGTTCTGCCGCGGCGGCAGTGGATGCGGCTTCTTCGCCACCTACTAAAAAGCTAGTGAGCATGGCTTTGTCGGCCACCATGGTTTCACGCATATAGGCAAGGCCGGCCTCTACACCGCATAGGGCTAATAAAAATGTGATGCATACCCAAGCCCAGATCATGCGTTTTTTATCTTCCATGAAATGAATCACTGGAAAGAGTCGGGTAATGCCGATGGCTTCCATAAAAAATAAGCCCACCGTAATTTCAAGCATGATGATGACCGCAGCGCCAATATCGGCCACGTTATAGCCTGCCACTTGCGAGGTGGCGGGCATCAACTCAGACATAGGTAATGCAATTAGGTTGTAGTTAACAAATGCCCCAAAGCCTGCAATGACCATGACCACAAGAGAGATCACAAATTGAGTGGTGTTACTGGCCTTGAGTAAGCGTTCTGCTTTGTCGGTGCCTTGCACCATGTTTTCAAAGCGCTCTACTTGTAGGTCAATTTTTTGGGCTTGATCATTTAGGTGTTGCCATTGCTTATGTAGCTGACTGATCTTGTGAATCAAATGGCGCCAATGTCCCATGGCACCTTTTAATAAGGTGTGACGTTTGGCGATGTCTTGGCGATAGGTTCCGAGTACTTCACCTTGTTGTTTATGGAAGGCTTCATAGATGGCCTGTAGTAACTTGCCCACGACAGCATCGTTTTTGGTGGTGTCTTTTAATCGGGTTATGGATTCTACCGCTTCTGTCCATTCTGGTAAGGGCGCAGGCACCTCGGAAGTTTGCGAGAGTTTATCTTCCATGTGTGAAATATTTTGCTCGATATTTCTCTGTATAGTGGGATAGCGTGCAAGGTCCTTTTCAACCAGGGTACCTAGGCGGATAAACTGACGCTCTAATTCACGCTCTGCTTGTTGCTTGCCGTGTTCCAATAATACTTCGCGATTACGTCGATTCATTTGCTTAGCTGTCTTCACTAAAGCGTGACTTAACAGCTTTAAATTTTGAATAATCATTTGTGTCAGATTATCCAGTAATTCATGGGCGCTTTGACGGATAAAATACAAGATTAGATTGGCGGCGATAATCACCAGTAACCAGCTTAACACTGGCTCGCCGGGAATGAGATTTGAAATGAACATGGAAAATTCCTTTCGCAAAATAGAGGGCTAATAGCCAAGCTGAGCACTTACTATGCCTTATTTTAGTCGAGGAAAATGTGATGGGCTCCGCTGGCTGATGTATTGTCGAAATACAGATGCAACGAAAAACCTTAGAAATATATTAAGTGCTTGAATTATAAGGTTTTTATTTTATGAAAAAATTTTATCTGTGGATGGATTTCAAGAATAAACACTCAGTCTTAGGGTTAGAGGCTGAGGTCTTTCAAGGATTGAGGATGCGATGATGATAGGTAAGGGGCTAAGATTGCATCTTCAATGCACCAAATACGGTCTTGTCCCCAAACTTGAGTATCTTGATAGCGGATACTGGGCACGCCCCACAGGCCATAGTCGTACATTTGTTTAAGGTTGTGATTAACCACATCCCGCCATGCTTCTCTTTTTAAGGCTTGCTTCGCATCACTCCATACGATCCCTGCTTGGTGGCAGGCTAATTTTAACCCTCTGTGATAGTTGGCGCTGATGCCTTGTGCGTTAACCAAGTCCGAGATGGCCAGTAGAAAAGCGTTGCCCTTGCCTTGTTGGTTTGCAAAGTGCCAAATGGCATAGGTGTTCTCCACGCCTTTACCTAGGGGGTCTGCCACTTTTCCATAAGGAATATTTAATTTTTGACTCTCTCGTACGGCGTCATTAAATATGTAGCGGGTCTTGTTTTTAGGTACCGCCATTTTGCGCATTAACATGGGCAAGACAGGTTTAATTTTTAAAGGAATACCATAATGTTTGGCTAATTGATGACAGCGTGACAAAGCAATATGACTATAGGGGCTGCGCATAGAGAAAAATAATTCGATGGGGGCATGTTTATCACGAACGGTATTGCTTGGCATACGACAAAAATTTTGCCATGTTTTTTGATATTGCCCAGCTTTATAACTTGGCGCCTGTAAATTTAATGACATCAGGCGGCTCTCTAAATGCTCTAATCGATCTAGGCCCCAATACCATTGTTCGCCAAAATGAATGGCCGCGGGTAAATAATGGCCTAACTTCTTAATCAACTGTTCATTTTTGCGCAGCATCGTTTGTGCATTTTGATTAGAAAGAGGGATGCCTTGATCTAACCAGAGTTGATCAAAATGCTGTAAAGCTTGCCTTGAGTTTTGTGGTGGGTGTTCCATCCAATAGGATTGCGCACGTCTAATATGAGTTTGTTTAGGGTAATAAGGCGGTAAATATAATTGATACAGGTGCGCAAGTTTGGTGGCGTCCTTCATTGCCCATTTAGACCACATGATCTCTTCAGGGAACATATCA
>JABXIK010000111.1 GCA_013373125.1 Gammaproteobacteria bacterium
CACATGATGGAATGGATCAAACACATACCCAATTGGTTGTTGGTGACGCTAATCAGTTTAGTGGTTTTTGTGCTGGTGATTTGTGTGGTGGTAGCTGTGAGTGATGGCCGCCGTGTGGATTTGGGACCGCTTACTCTTCATGAAAGTGCTTCTTCACAAGTGACTGCATTGGAAAACCAAAATGAAGCATTAAAATCCCAGTTAGAAGAAAAAGGCGGAAAATTTAGTGAGCAAGACGTGCTTAATAAGTTACCACCTTTGTTACGTGGGCAGAGCTTAGAGATAAGCATAGATAATATCGAAAAATTGATTGAAGACTCAAAGAAGCAAGATGCTTTAAACGTATCTCTTCAACGTAACCTAGAAGAGGTGAAAAAAGTAGATGGTACATTTTTGTATAAATTATTGATCTTTAATCAAGATGCCACTTGTTATGGTAGTACTTTAAACTTTACAGCAGGTAAGGATAGGGCAGAATGCTTACCTAAAGCACAATTGGCAGAGCGCTTTTTGGAGTTTCTATCTGAAATTGATTTTTATGCAGCGACGACATCACCTACACCGGTTGAAGCAAAGGCCCAGTTGTTAAGGCTGCAAGATAAGTATGAGTTTAATACCAAAGGCTGGTACGGACCGGATGTGTTTAAATCGATTATCAGCGAGTTTTACAGTAAATCGTAATATTTTCAGTCGGGCGATAAAGTTAAACCGCTAGAAATAAAAAAAGCCTCATTAGAGGCTTTTTTTATGGGCGTTAGAAACTGCATTACTCAGAAGTAAGTAGGTATTCCATTAACGCTTTTTGCGCATGCAAGCGGTTTTCTGCTTCATCCCATACTACAGCACGTGGATCATCCAACATGTCATGGCTGATTTCTTCACCACGGTGTGCTGGTAAACAGTGCATAAATACGGCATCTTTGTCCGCAAGGTCCATGATGGCAGGGCTTACTTGATATTCTTTGAAGACTTTTTCGCGAGCTTTTTGCTCTTCTTCCTGACCCATAGAGGCCCAAACGTCCGTCACAATTAAATGTGCGCCTTTAGCCGCTTCTTTGGTGTCGCGCACAATGCGCACGCGATCTTTATTGGCTTCCATTAATTCTGGCATAGGGTCAAAGCCTTCAGGACAATTCACCACAAGATTGAAATCCCATTGTCGTGCTGCATTGATGTAGCTGTGACACATGTTGTTGCCATCGCCCACCCAAACCACGGTTTTGCCTTTAATGCTGCCGCGGTGTTCATAGTAGGTTTGCATGTCGGCAAGTAGCTGACATGGGTGATATTCATCGGTTAACGCGTTGATAACCGGCACGCGAGAGTTGGCAGAGAAGTTTTCTACAATCTCATGGCCAAAGGTGCGGATCATAATGATGTCACACATGCGCGATAATACTTTTGCACTGTCTTCAATGGGTTCACCACGACCCAATTGCGTATCGCGAGAAGACAAGAAGATAGCTTGGCCACCTAGTTGTGCAATACCGGCTTCGAAGCTTACGCGTGTACGGGTAGAGGATTTTTCGAAAATCATCCCCAAAATTTTATTTTTTAATGGTTCATACACTTCACCACGATTCTGCATGGCTTTTAGTTCAATTGCGCGGTTTACTAATAGCTCGAGTTCAGACGGTGTGAAATCCAATAACGTTAAAAAGTGACGATTTGCCATAGTCTTGGCCTTTTTATTTTTGTGCGGCGAAGTAAGCAGTAATTTGCTCTGCGGTTTTTTCAGCAACTAAATCCGCTTCTTCGTCTGTTAAAACAAAGGGTGGTAATAAACGCACCACATTGCCGGCAGTGACGTTTAACAATAAACCTGCCTCTAATGCAGACTTCATAATGCCTGCTGCGTTGTCTTCGGTATTTAAAGCAATACCGATCATTAGACCCTTACCACGGTATTCCTTTACAAAACCGGTTTGATCTAAATGTTTGTGTAATTGGGTGCGAATGCGCTCGCCAAGCTCACTTACGCGAGTGCATAAATTTTCTTGATTAATCGTGTCAATCACGGCACAGCCAGCAGCGCAAGCTAGTGGGTTACCACCATAAGTGCTACCGTGAGAACCTGGTTGTAAAACTTCTGCGGCGCGGCCTTTTGCAAGACAGGCTCCGATAGGTACACCATTACCTAAACCTTTGGCTGTGGTTAATACGTCTGGGTGCCAATCGAAATGCTGGAACGCAAAGTATTTACCTGTGCGGCCATTGCCGGTTTGAATTTCATCTAACATCAATAGGGCATCGCGTTCATTACATAATGTGCGTAAACCGTTCATGAATTCATCGGTGGCAGCGGTTACGCCGCCTTCACCTTGTACGGGCTCTACCAATACCGCAACTAGGTTTGGGTTATTGGCAAATGCCGCTTTAGCTGCATCTAAATCGTTGTATTTGATGCGTTGAAAGCCGTCCAGTAATGGACCAAAACCCGCTTGGGCGGCTTTGTTGGCGGTAGCGGTTAAGGTCGCAAGAGTACGGCCATGGAATGCGTTTTCCATGACTAAAATCGTTGGCAGATCGATGCCTTTTTCGTGACCAAATTTACGTGCAATCTTAATGGCCGCTTCATTGGCCTCAGCACCTGAGTTGCTGAAGAATACGTTGTCCATGCCGCTGACAGCAGTTAGCTTTTCAGCCAATTCTTGTTGTCGGCCAATACCGTACAAGTTGGAGGTATGTACAAGGTTTTCGGCTTGCGCACAGATTGCTTGGGTGATGGCAGGATGACCGTGGCCTAAGCCGCACACGGCGATGCCGCTTAATGCATCCAAGTAAGCTTTGTTGTCAGCGTCGTAGACGTATGCCCCTTTACCATGGGTGAAAGTGGCGGATAAACGTCCGTAGGTATTCATGATAGGTTGCATTTCGTTCCCCAGCAGCCTAAACGCAAAAAGGCAGCGTGTAGGCCAGAACCCTTAGAATAAGGGGGCTTACCGAGAGGCTGCCAAAAATCAAGGCAAGCATAATACATAATTGGGGCGTGAATACAAGCAACTGCCGTTGGCGGCGGGATTTTATCCGGTGTGGATGTTCGGGGCGTTTTAATTGAATTTACAGGTTGATATCCGACTGTATTTCTTGGGTTTTGAAGGTTTTCACCTGACCGTCTAAGGTGGCGGTGCTTTGGTTGATTTGTTCAATGGCAGCGAGCACATTGCCTATATTCTGCTGCGATTGTTGAGTAGAGGCTTTGACTTCGTTTAGTTTTTCATCAGAGTGATTTAAGCGAAGAGATTGCTGCTCCACGAGATCCACAGCACTATTAAGGGCATGCTCAATTTTCTCAAAATCCTGGGATAATTCTTCTACCTGCTTGAAACCTTTTTCAAAGGCCGCGCGGAATTCTTCACCCGCTTGCGAAATACCGCCTAATGTGGATCCCACTTCCGACCCACCGTCCACCACATTTTGAATCATGCCTTCCACTTCGCTGATGGCATCGCCTGTTCGATTCGCAAGGTTACGCACTTCATCGGCGACCACAGCAAAGCCTCGGCCTTGTTCTCCCGCGCGTGCTGCTTCAATGGCGGCATTTAATGCAAGCAAATTGGTTTGTTCGGCAATGGCACGGATGACATCCAAAATCGAGTTAATGGAGGCAACGTCTTCATTTAGTTTATGCAAGCTGGTGTTACTGTTTTCTATGAGTCCATCCAGTTTGGCCATTTCTTGATTGGTTTGTTTGAGTAGGTTTACGGTGCTCAAGCCGTTCTGATAGCCATGGCCGGCAAGGTTGCTGGCTTCTTTGACTTGCTCTGTGGTGGTTTTGAAATCTTTGTTTTGCTGATGCAATTCATCGGCAACAGAGTCAATTACATTGGCTGAATGGTTCAGGTTGGCGTTAACGGTTTCGAATAGTTGTTGGGTTTGGCTAGATTGTTTGCCCAAATTAAACACGCTGCTTTTGATTAATTGCAGGGTTTGATTAAAGGTAATGAATAGGGTGTTAATGGCATCAGCGATGTTTTCAAATTCATTCAATCCGTATCCAGGAACCTTACTGGTTAAATCACTGTTGTTGGCAATGCGTTGTAACTTATTTTGTACGCCTTTAACGGGTGTATTGATGGTCTTAATTAAATAGATAATAAAGAGCACCACGAGAATACTTACCACGGCCATGATCACTAAACCCAATTGAATAAGGTTGGTAATGTAATCCAAACTTTCTTGGGCAGAGGCTTCTAAGCGTTTGGCACTGTCTTTTAACGGTTGAGTTTGAGCTTCAACACCTTGTTTGGATGTGCTTAATTGTTCGTTAAACACATCGCCAATTTGTTTAAGGGTGGCAGAAATATTTTGCGCTTTGATACTGGCTTGGGTGAACTGCATGCCCCCTATGAATTCATTCTCTTCGTTGTAAAACTTGTAAGATGCATTGATGAAGGTATTAAAGTCTTTGATTTCACGATTTAGCTTTTCCATTAACTCCGCTTGAGAAGGGTACTGCTGGGTGATTTCATCAATCACTGTTTGAAAGTCTTTAATGCTGTTAAGGCCATTTTCAAGGCTATCTTCATCCACTTGTTGGATGGCGTCGAAATTCCAATAAATAATTTCGGTATACAGTGTTTGCAGTTGTTGTGCCTTGCCCAGTCCTTCAAGGGCACGTGTTTGCTGAACTAGTGCTTGCTGTTGGCTGTTTAAATTGTTGGTGTTGGCCACCGCTTGGGTTTGCTGGGCGGTGAATTCACTGGAGAGCTGTTGAATATCAAACAGAATGATGCCAAGAGCCATTAGAAACAGCGCCAGTGGGATGCTCGATAAGATGATGACGCGGGCGGCTAAGCTTTTCATTCAGGTATCCGTGGTGTCCTTACCTATTTAAGCTTAGCTAGCCCAGCTTCAACTTCAACGTGGATTTGGGCTATTTGTACCAAGGATGTTCAGATCTCAAGTATGTAGGTTAAAAACACATCATCCCGTTTATAACCTTCACTTTCGTACAGAGCTTGGGCGGTAGTATTGTCCTTGGCGGTTTCCAGAGCGATATATTTGGCACCCGTTTCTAAGGCTAGCTGTTTAGCCCGTTGCATTAAGGCTCGGCCAATCCCTAGGCCGCGTCCAGATTCAGCTACGAACAAATCATATAGAACCCAGCGTTTGGTCATGGTGACGGACTCCCAAGTGGGATATAGCTGAACAAATCCTAGTGGTTGGTTGTCTTTTTCGGCAAGGAAAATGACGGATTCATTATTTTCAAGATTATGGCGTAGAAAGTGAGTGGCGCCGATGAGATCAGAGGGTTGCTCATAAAATTGGCGATAACCATCGAATAAACGTGCCACAGCACCTAGGTGTTCTACGTTGGCTTGCAAGATGTGCATATCTAACCCCTGCATTAATTGCGTGTAATAAAAAAGGCGCTTTTAAAGCGCCTTTTTTATTGGGAAAAAATTAAATTAGTTTAATTCAATCCAAGTGGTTTTCAGTTCGGTGTAATCGTCCATAGCGTGAAGGGATTTATCACGACCATTCCCCGATTCTTTAAAGCCACCAAATGGTACCGTGATGTCACCACCAAAGTAGTTGTTCACACCCATGGTGCCAGTGCGTACACCTTTGGCCACTTTCAACGCAGTATTAATGTTTTGACTCCATACTGCGCCTGCTAAGCCGTACGGTGAATCGTTAGCAATGCGGATCGCTTCTTCAGCGTCTTTGAATTTAATCACAGACATAACAGGGCCAAAGATTTCTTCTTGGGCGATGCGCATGCTGTTGTCTACGTCAGCGAAAATGGTTGGCTCATGGTAGTACCCACCGGTTTCGCGTTGAGTCACTTTACCGCCTAGTACCAAGCGTGCGCCTTCGTCTTGACCAATTTGCACGTAACGTTGGATGTTTTCCAATTGGCTTGGGTTGATGATGGCACCCATGCGATTGTTGAGATCCAGCGGGTTACCTTCTTTCCACGTTTTGGCGTGCTCAACCACCTTGGCCAAAAACTCATCGTAGATGCTTTCTTGAATTAATAGACGTGTACCCGCAGTACAAGTTTGACCGCAGTTATAGAAACCACCCACAGCGGCCATTTCAGCAGCTGCGTCTAGATCCGCATCGGCGAATACGATGTTGGCGCTTTTACCACCTAGTTCTAGGAAAGTACGTTTCAGGTTCGACTCACCTGCGTATTGCATGAGTAACTTGCCCACATTGGTTGAACCGGTGAAGGTTTGGCCATCGATGTCTGGGTGTAATGACAGGTGCTTACCTAGGTTAATACCGTCGCCTGGTAATACGTTTAGCACGCCATCCGGTAAACCGGCTTCAGTGGCTAACTGGGCGATGCGTAAAGCCGTCATCGGTGTTTTTGGATCTGGCTTAAGGATGACAGAATTACCCGTTGCAAGCGCTGGCGCTAGCTTCCAAGCGGTGGTTGAAAGTGGGAAGTTCCAAGGCACGATAGCCAAAACTACACCCAAAGGCAGGCGCTCAATCAGCGCAATGGTGTTGTGTGGGGTTGGAGCGATTTCTTCGTACACTTTATCGATGGCTTCTGCAGTCCAGCGAATGGTGTTCAGGGCACTTGGCACGTCAATATCAAAGGTATCACTGATAGGCTTACCCGCATCCAAACTTTCTAGTAGGGCGATTTCAGCGTGGTGTTTTTCAATTAAATCAGCCCAGCGTAAAAGGATGTTTTTACGATCACGAGGTGCCATTTGAGACCAAACGCCACTTTCAAAGGTGTAACGGGCGTTTTTAACCGCAATGTCGGCGTCTTCTGGGCCGCAGTCTGCCACATCTGTGATCACTTGGCCGTTGGCTGGGTTGATGGTGGCTTCAGTCTTACCGTTTAGGGCATTGACGTTTTTACCATTAATAATGGCTTGGTTTGGGTATTGCGTCTCTTTCGCTAGCGCTTCCCAGTTAATGCTTTTTACGTCTGACATAGTCTTTCTCGCTGCAATGTACGTGCATTTCGCCGTCTGTGTGACTCAAGTGTAGTGCTTACTGGCCCTGAGTGAAAAGCCCATTATCAAGGCTTACGGCATGGAATTATTATGATGTCATCTTGAGGTGATCGTCATTGGCTGTCTATATCACTTGGTAGGTAGTTGATTAATAACACCATTTTTCAATGATCAGCGACGTTTTTGGATCAGCTAGCGGATTCACCCGCTAGCTGGCTTTTTGCAGTTCTTCTAAATACGCATCCAAAATTAAGTTGTTCATATTGCCTTTGCGGGTGATGGCTGAAAAATGCGTATGGAAAAAACGGCTGTGTTCACCAATGGGTCGCAGTTTATCTTGCGCCACCCAGCGTTCGGCAAAGTGCGTGGGTAAGAATCCCACAAAGCGTCCTGTGAGAATCAAAAACGCGATGCCTTCGCGGTCGCTGCTGGTGGCGCTGACTTTTAGCATTTTTTGCTGCTGTTTGATGTCTGCCGGTTGCGGGTAGTTAGGCAGTACCGCGTCGTATTGGCCGAGGGCCTGATCGCTGATGTGTTCCAGTTCTTGATCAAACAGCGGGTGTTGATCAGAACAATAGAGCAAGGATTTCTCTTTATATAAAGGTAAATAGTTCAAACCGGGCAGGGTGCGTAAATCCGGTACCACCCCAATATGTAAGTGGCCATCCAGTACCGAGGTTTCAATCTCGTTGGGTGGCATCATGCGAATATTAATCACCACCTGAGGGGCGCGATGCTTCAAGGTACTGAATGCCTTGGTGATGCGCATTTGCGGAATGGTCACCATGTTATCCGTGATGCCGATGTTCAAGTCCCCCACCAAATCGGTATTGATGGCGTTAATTTGCGATTTGAACATTTCAAGGCTGGCCAGTAGCTGCAAAGTGGCTTGATATACCTGGGTGCCTTGCTCTGTCACCGAGAATCCAGAGCGTCCGCGCAGGCACAGCTTCATGTTCAGTAGGGACTCTAACTCGCTGATAGCTAAGCTGATGGCAGGGCGGCTGATATTGAGTTCTACCTCGGCAGGGGCAAAGCCGCCGGCTTCCACCACGACTTTATAGATGCGCAGTAGGCGAATATGGGCGTCACCCAGCTGTCGTGGCAGTAAGTTCTTGTTATTGCTCATATTTCTATCAATTAATGATCATTGAGGTGGGTCTATTGTTCGCTATCTCTTTAGTTAAGTAAATATTTAACTTAACTTTAAAAATTTAGAATTTATTAAACTATTAGCAAGGTCAATAATCCATGTAACGAATAAGCTTTGGGGCAGTGCTCCACATTCTTGAGGACGTTATGAGCGATAACAATAAATATGCAGGCTTAAGCCAAGCGCAATTAGACAGTCATTGGATGCCGTTCACCGGTAACCGTCAGTTCAAACAAGACCCACGTATCATCGTAAGCGCCGAAGGCCGCTACTACACAGATGCTCAAGGCCGTAAGATTTTTGATGGTCTGTCTGGTCTGTGGACGTGTGGCGCAGGTCACAGCCGCCCAGAAATTACCGAAGCCATTGCTAAGCAAGCAAAAGAACTGGATTACTCCCCTGCGTTCCAATTTGGTCACCCTAAAGCATTTGAATTGGCTCATCGCATTACTGAATTCATGCCGAACGGTTTAAACCGTGTGTTCTTTACTGGTTCGGGTTCTGAGTCGGTTGAAACCGCATTAAAGATTGCTCGTGGTTATTGGCGTAAAAAGGGTCAGCCAGCGAAGACCCGTTTCATTGGTCGTTCTAAGGGTTACCACGGTGTGAACTTTGGTGGTATCTCAGTAGGTGGTATTGGTCCTAACCGTGCAATCTATGGTCAAGGTATCGAAGCGGCGCACTTGCCACACACAGTACTAGCTGAAAACGCATTCTCTAAAGGTTTACCAAGCGAAGGTGCTTACCTAGCTGACGAACTAGAAAACATGATCGCGATCTATGACGCATCTAACGTAGCAGCTGTGATTGTTGAACCGGTAGCCGGTTCTGCCGGTGTGATTCCACCACCAGTGGGTTACCTAAAACGTCTACGTGAATTGTGTACTAAACACGACATCCTATTGATTTTTGATGAGGTGATTACTGCGTTTGGTCGTATGGGTTCTAAAACCGGTGCCGAAGAATTCGACGTGGTGCCAGACATCATGACCACAGCAAAACAGCTAACCAATGGTGTGGTGCCAATGGGCGCCGTAATTGCTAAGCAAGAAATCTATGACACCTTCATGGAGCAGGGCGGTCCTGATTACATGTTAGAGCTGCCGCACGGTTACACTTATTCTGCTCATCCAGTTGCGTGTGCCGCGGGCCTTGCTTCATTGGATATTCTTGAGAAAGAACAATTGCCAGAGCGCGTTAAAGCCATGGCGCCACAATTTGAAGAAATGCTGCACGGCCTCAAAGGTACCAAACACATTACCGATATTCGTAACTATGGTTTTGCTGGTGCGATGTCTGTGGCGGCTAAAGATGGACAGCCTGCGTTGCGTCCATACGAAGTGGCAATGAAGATGTGGGAAAAAGGTTTCTACGTACGTTACGGCGGCGACACCATTCAGTTGGGTCTACCGTTCACCACTGAAATCGATGAGATCGATCGTTTAATCAACGCCCTAGGCGATGCGTTTAACGAAGTGGAATAAATGCAAAATACATCCGCATGCACAAGGGCGCATTGGCGCCCAAACAAGAATTTTTAATTGGTAAAAGGTAAATAAGATGAACGTAGTTGGTCATTTAATTAACGGCGAAATGGTAAACGACGCCGCACGTACACAAGACGTATTCAACCCAGCGACGGGTAAAGCAGAAAAACAAGTGGCGTTAGCGTCTAAGCAAACCACTGAGCAAGCGATTGCAGCAGCAGAAGCCGCATTCCCAGAATGGCGCAATACTCCTGCCATTAAACGTGCACGCATCATGTTCCGTTTTAAAGAGTTGTTAGAAGCCAACGCCGACACGATTTGCAAATTAATCGGTGAAGAGCACGGTAAAATTTCTCACGATGCAGCCGGTGAGTTGCAACGTGGTATCGAAAACGTGGAATTCGCATGTTGCGCACCAGAGCTATTAAAAGGTGAGCACAGCCGTAACGTCGGTCCTGGTATTGATTCTTGGAGCGAGTTTCAACCTCTAGGTGTGGTTGCGGGTATTACTCCGTTTAACTTCCCAGCCATGGTTCCAATGTGGATGTTCCCACTAGCGCTTGTATGCGGTAACACGTTTGTACTTAAGCCTTCTGAGCGTGATCCATCCTCTACTATGTATATCGCGCAGCTGCTTAAAGAAGCGGGTCTACCAGACGGTGTAATGAACGTAGTAAACGGTGACAAAGAATCAGTAGATGTTCTACTAACTGACGAACGTGTTAAAGCCGTCAGCTTTGTAGGTTCAACGCCAATCGCAGAATACATTTACGCAACGGCGTCTGCTAACGGTAAGCGTTGTCAGGCTCTAGGCGGTGCGAAAAACCACGCCATCGTTATGCCAGATGCAGATATGGATAACGCGGTTAACCAATTACTAGGCGCGGCTTTCGGTTCATCTGGCGAGCGTTGTATGGCACTTTCTGTTGCAGTAGCAGTAGGTGATGAAGCGGGTGATGCACTAGTAAGCAAAATGCAAGAAGCCATGTCTGGTTTAACTGTGGGTGCATACTCAGATGCTACTAACGACTTTGGTCCTGTTATCACTGCGGCACACAAAGAAAAAGTACAAGGCTACATTTCTTCTGCTGAGAAAGATGGCGCAGCAGTAGTTGTTGATGGTCGTGACCCGAAAGTGGCCGGTTACGAAGATGGTTTCTTCGTTGGTGCAACTTTAATCGATAACGTAACGCCAAACATGGAAAGCTACCAAGCAGAAATTTTTGGCCCAGTACTACAAGTAGTACGTGTTAAAACCATGGAAGAAGCCATGAAGCTGATCAATGATCACGAATACGGTAACGGTACGTGTATCTTTACTCGTGACGGTGAAGCTGCGCGTTACTTCTCTGATCACATTCAAGTGGGCATGGTGGGTATTAACGTACCGCTACCTGTACCGGTTGCTTACCACAGCTTCGGTGGTTGGAAGCGTTCATTGTTTGGTGACCTACATGCGTATGGTCCTGATGGCGTGCGTTTCTACACCAAGCGTAAGACCATCACTCAACGCTGGCCATCAAGCGGCGTGCGTGAAGGTGTGAGCATGTCATTCCCTAGCTAATGTTGGCATAAGCTAAACATTTGTGAAGAAACCGCAGTTCGAAAGATCTGCGGTTTTTTTATTCTAAACGTCAAAGCCGCAATGATTCTAGTGGGCTAGCCGTTCCTGCAAAGTGCTGTCCCAGTACATGGGTGTAAATTTGGGTGGTTGATACGTCTTTGTGCCCCAATAACTCTTGCACTGTTCTAATATCTCTTCCTGCTTTTAATAACTCAGTTGCAAATGAATGCCTAAAGGTGTGAGTACCAATTCGCTTATCGGATAGCCTGGCTGCAGCCACAGCTTGTTTAAGAGACTTTCTAGCAACGGAATCATGAAGGTGATGTCGGCATATCATGCCGGTGTATGGGTGTGTGCAAAGGGTGGTTGATGGAAACAAAAACATCCAATCACTTTGGCGATAAGCGCTAGGGTATTTTTTATTAAGTGCATGGGGTAAAGATGGGCCATAACCTTTCAAGTTATCCTGTGATTGTATTGCCAAACTGCTACGCATTTGCTTTTTTATAGGCTCAAATAATTGAGAACTTAATAAGGTAACTCGATCTTTATTTCCTTTCCCATTTCGAACAGTTAAAGATCCATTTGAAAAATTAACATCCATAAACCTAAGGCGCATACATTCTGAAATACGCAACCCAGAACCATAAAGGATTGAAAAAATTAAGCGGTCACGTTCATTGAGCTTACTTAAGATTTGTCCAACTTCATTGGTATCAAGCACAATCGGTAATCGGCGACCTTGCTTGGCGTGTTTGAACCCAAGGTCGCCAAAAGGCTGCTTGAGAAATTGATTGTATAAGAACGCCAAGGCATTTAGTGCTGTTTTCTGGGTATTGATGGCCACATTCCGATTGTTGGCTAAGTGATTGAGAAATGCTGACACATGCTCAGCTGAGAGGGTAGTAGGATGTTGCCTTCCGTGAAAACGAATGAAAAATTTAATCCAATATAAATAGGTTTTTTCAGTTCGAATGCTATAACCCCGAGTTCGCATGTCTTGGCGGATACTGTTTAAAAAAGGACTTTTGCCCATAATCTTTCCATGCAGCATATATACTGTATAAATAAACAGTATATTTGAGATTATGCAAGAAAATAGCAAGATGAGGCACGAAAAATCAGAAAAAAGTTCTCGTTTTTGCCTATTCAATAAACGAAAAATACTTTAGATTCAATGGCTTATTAAATTCGCGTCCGAAATCATGAGACCCCATGATTTCGGACAAAAGCGGTATGCTCATTTTTATTGGATAAAATAAGACTAGAATCAGCTTTAGTGCTTATTAATCAAGAGTTTATAGTGTTCTTGAAAGGTTGATTGAAAATGCAAAAATGAGCATGCGCACGATTAAAATGTTAGGCAATTAAGCATAGCTGGCGTATATGCAACAAGTTAAAATTAGAATCAAAACAATTATTAGGGTTACAAATGGCAGATTTAGATGAAATTATTAGTGCTAAAAGGAATTCATTAAAAACGGATAGGTTGGATATGTCCTTTGGTGAATTAATGAGTTTATTTGAAGACGGTGATTTGTTCATAACACCTGAATATCAAAGGGTATTTAGATGGTCTAATTTTCAACAAACTAGGTTTATTGAATCTGTTCTATTAGGTATTCCTATTCCTCCTATTTTCGTAGCCGAAGATGATGAAGGTAAATGGGAAGTTGTAGACGGGCTACAAAGAATTTCTACAATTTTTTCTTTCTTCGGTGTGCTTGAAAATGTACCTGAAAAAAACAACTCTGTTCTTTCTGAAGGAGAAATGATTAAAGAGCTAGAAGGGAAAACCATAAAGGATCTTTCATTAAAACTAAAAACTACAATTAAACGCTCTGTATGTCGCGTTGAAATTGTTAGGTGGGATAGTAAAGAAGATGTGCGGTATGAGTTGTTTAATCGATTAAATACAGGTTCTAGCCCTTTGTCAGAACAAGAAATTAGAAATTGTATATTCCGTTCTTACACAGTTGACCTCAACCAAGTTTTACGTGATGTTGCATTAATCCCTGAGTATATTGAGCTAATAAGTCCTTCAGAGAAAAGAAAAGAAGAAATGTTCTTGGAGGAATTAGTCTTGCGATTTTTCGCATTCAAGCATTTAGCTGGTAGTTTTAAAACAACTGTAGCTCAATTTTTAACTGAATTTATGCGAGATGTCTCTAAAGGAGAAAAGGATTTTGATATTGAAAAAGAAAAATCTGAATTTATCTCATTTGTGAGTTTTTTACAGAAAAAATTCGGAAAAGAAATATTTAGACCTAAAGGTAATTTTGCAAATCATATTTTCGATTCGTTAGCTTTTGCAGTTCCTAAAACCTTTGAGTCAATATCTGGTAACGAAGAAAAAATCGAATCGGCAATTAGAGCACTCCTAGTTGATGAAAAGTACAATTCAATTGGCACTAGCACTTTCTCTAACATGAGGATACGAGCTCGTATGGATCGAGCTATGGAGATTTTTACAGAACATGCATGATCTAATTGAAGAGATTCAAGAAGAAAATAGGTGGAGGGATGGTGAGTTAGCTATTTTCAAGCAAAACCCTCAAAATGTTGATACTAATCTTTGGAATAGAATATGTCTGCCAATGATATATGCTCATTGGGAAGGGTATGTAGTTAACTCACTTAAATTGCTCATTGGACACTTGAATAGTTTGGAGCTTTCCCCTGATGAAGTCTCAACAAAACTGGTTGTACTTGGTTTAGATAAAAGCTACAGCTCATTAAGTGGCAAGCAATCATTTAAGCAGAGAATTGAATTTACAAATAGGTTTAAAGAGCTATTCCAGAAAGCTCTAAAGTTCAAAAAAGAAATCGATACTAAATCTAATTTGAACAGTAAAGTGCTCGAAGAGTTATGCACTATATTTGATTTCAATTTTGATGCCTTTAAAGATGTTAAATCTGATATTGATAGAGTCGTAACATTTAGAAATAGAATCGCTCATGGTGAAAATTCTATTATTCCTGAGTCGGAAGCGATTGAGAAATACATCTTATCAATTACAGCTGCTACAGACGCTCTTTTGTCAGAAATTAATGATTTTATATCTAACGAAAATTACCGATTGAAAATTGCCTAACAAGTTGCTTCACTCGGAAAAATTACTCGCGATGCTCCTAATTTTCCGGTGAGCAAGGCGTTATGTGCTCTAGAGCCTGAGAGAAATCGATGCGGAACTACGACGGAAAAGAATATAGATATAGAAGTTCTGACCTCTTGAAAAAGAAGGGGCTCGATGCGCTATCAAGCCATTTAAAGTTTGAACCGCCAAAGAAGGGCTTAATTTACGATTTAACCCTATATGCTGGTGGCACTGGAGTTTATGATAAGTTGGCAGCATCCTTTCCTGGGAATGGCGAGATATTGGGTCTAATTAAAGAGAAACATGACGTTTTAATGCCTTTGGAAGCATCACAACATAAGGCATGGTCAGACGATTTTAATTGGCTTATAGAGCGAGAAGGACCCACTGAATCTCCTGTTGAATGCGCGATACATTTTATAGTCAGTAAAATGCTACCGTTTCAACAGGCTCCTGATAAAGACGGTTTTATTTATTTCGTCGAATGGAGTGATGTAAATAATTGGACCTTGTTTTGGGGTAAAGATGGTCAAATTAACTTTCTATCCTTCAGCCAAGGTTAAGCACATAACAAGCGCAAGCACCGGAACCGTTTCCGCTAGCGCTTCAATGGTCCGGTGTTGCGGGCGTTATACAGTTTCGAAGGGATTTCATGTGTAACCTTGGAAAGATAGTTGTGGATAACCGCACAGATCTACACCCATTTTACGACGGGGATTCAATGGGTGGCGGCGTAATCCAGTTTGAATGTTCGAAGTGCCAATCGCTTGTCGAAAAAGAGACTTTCAGATTTTTAAATGATGAGTATCAAGCGACTAGGGAACAAAAAAAGAGACTGAGCGAGTTCTTTGAAGCTGTTAACGAGCCATATTTCCGTCAAAAGCCGGAATTTGGCTTCATGGTATGTCCCCGTTGTGCTCAAAGGTATGCTTTGTATATCGGTTTTGGTGAGGTTCAATCTGGGCGTTACCAAACATCACTCGTAGCGGTAGCAGAGTGCTCCGTATAACAAGGCGAGACACGGCGACGTCTTTTTCGTTGCGGCTTCGCCTTCACTACAAAGCCGCGCATGCTGGCGGCGTTAAAATCACCTAGCTCCCGTCAACTCTCATTCTTTCGACTTTTCATAACCTATTTTTTCAGATAACCATAAATTAATACAAAATCACATAAAACTTGCCCGATCCATATGAGTTATGAATAAGCCATTGGGTTTTATCCTTGAGAATGGCGAC
>JABXIK010000081.1 GCA_013373125.1 Gammaproteobacteria bacterium
AACACGATTTTCTCTGCCAGCTCTTCAACATTTGGATCTTGCAC
This sequence comes from Gammaproteobacteria bacterium, assembly GCA_013373125.1. Taxonomy (GTDB): domain Bacteria; phylum Pseudomonadota; class Gammaproteobacteria; order Pseudomonadales; family Oceanobacteraceae; genus Bermanella. The sequence goes on from JABXIK010000081.1 coordinate 45, forward strand.
TCAAAAATGAAAGAAGCCGGTTTTCCAATACTAAAAATTATCAAATAAAAACTGTTACCCAAGGAATCAAGTTGAAAATATAACGATAAAAATTTCGAAAACTTCGAGATAAAAAATAATACTTGTAAAAACTCTAGCAAGCTTAAGAGCCGATTTATTCACGTTTGATACTGTTAAGCTCTAAAGGGGATTTACAGTAAGGCTTAAGTCAATTACGTTTCGATACTATACGTAGTTACTTATATGTTTATACTAGCGGCCCTCGACACAATCGAGATTTTTAACTCAATGGTCAACATCCATTGAAATCCCTTTGATTTTCAGGCAGAAACAATGAAAACACTGACCAAAGAGATGCAAGAAGCCATCACACCCGATATGGCGCTAGCGTTATTAAAAGAAGGTAATAAGCGCTTTATTAATAACCTCAAAGCAAACCGTAACTTGTTACAACAAGCCAACGAAACCTCAGAAGGACAACACCCTTTTGCTATCGTATTGAGCTGCATTGATTCTCGTACCTCAGCTGAAATCATTTTCGACCAAGGGTTAGGTGATATCTTCAGCGTACGTATTGCCGGTAACATCATTAATGAAGATATTTTGGGCAGCATGGAGTTTGCGTGCAAAGTAGCGGGCTCTAAAATTATTACTGTACTTGGTCATACAAATTGTGGGGCTATAAAAGGTGCGTGCGATCACGTAGAAATGGGTAACCTGACTAACTTACTGGCGAAAATTCGCCCTGCCATTGATGACGAAAAATCAGTACAAGACAATCGCAGTTCCACCAATGAAGAGTTTGTCGATAAGGTAACCCTCATCAATGTTAAACGCACTATGATAAGTATTGTTCAACGTAGCCCTATTTTGAAAGAGTTGATTGAAAGCAAGCAAATTATCTTAGTCGGTGGGATTCATAATATCGCCACCGGTGAAGTGACGTTCTACGAACCAGAAGCCTAATCTTTATTCAGCATGCCTTATTCCCTCTGATGATTAAGGCATGCTAATTTGTTCTTACCTGGACGTCTAAAATCCTTCTAACACAATCTTGCCCAGTGCTTGATTGCTTTCAATATGTGCATGGGCACGCTTTAAATTTTCAGCATTGATTTGCCCATAATGTTCACCTAGGGTTGTTACGATGACACCATCATCAATTAATTCAGCCACCGTATTTAGAATATCGTGTTGTGCCTGCATGTCCTTAGTTTGATACATGGAGCGGGTAAACATCATTTCCCAATGCAATGACAAGGATTTAAATTTTAATTTCATAACATCCAAGGGTGTTTTAGGATCATCAATTAACGCGAACTTACCTTGTGGCGCCAGCGCTTCTATCAATTGATCAAAGTGTTGATCTGTTTGATTTAAGCTAATAACGTGACTCACGCTTTCAATACCTTGCGCCTGTAATTGTGGCAACAAAGGCTCATGGTGATTAATCACATGATGCGCGCCTAGTCTTGTCACCCACGCCTGGCTGCTTTCTCGAGATGCGGTTGCAATAACCGTTATATTGGTTAACTGTCGAGCCAATTGCACCAAGATAGATCCCACACCACCAGCGGCACCCACAATCAATAATTGTGCAGGTTCGTCTTGGGTGCTATCTGATTGTTCTAAAAATGGTTGAAAGCCCAAACGATCAAACAATAACTCCCAAGCTGTAAGCGTGGTTAACGGCAATGCTGCAGCTTGTGCAGCTGTTAAAGAGGCGGGCTTTTTACCCACGATGCGCTCATCCACCAATTGAAATTCTGCGTTCGATCCTGCTCGGGTAAAGTCACCTGCATACCAGACTACATCACCCACGTTGAATAATTCTGTGGACTCACCAACGGCAACCACTTCACCCACAGCATCCCAACCCAAAACTTTAGGGACATCGCCCTCTGTTCCCATATTAGCTCGTACTTTTACATCCACTGGATTCACCGATACCGCTCGAATCTTGACCAGCAAATCTCGCCCACGGGCCTCAGGCATAGGCAATTCAACATCCAATAATGCTTTTTCGTGTTCTATCGATTGGGGCTCTAAGTATCCAATGGCTTTCATGTTCTCATCCTCACTTATAGGTTTATTTCTGGCTTAAGTGCCAGTGAGGGCTATTATTCTCCAGCCAATACATGCTATAAACAGGATAATAATAGAAACTTAATCAAAATATTTTTGATAATGAACACTCAAGATCTTGTTTTATATGTGCGCACCGCAGATCTCGGCAGCATTACCAAAGCAGCCGATCAACTGGACCTAACCTCAGCTACGGCCAGTGCTGCATTAAAACGCTTAGAAAAGCACTTGGGGTTCACCCTATTTATCCGCTCAACTCGCCAATTACGTTTAACCAAAGAAGGAGAGCGCTTTTTAGTCCATTGTCGAACCGCTTTGCATCACCTTGACGAAGGCATGAGTGCCATCCAATCCTTGGAGGGGCACATTTCCGGTGAGTTGAGATTATCCGTGTCATCCGATTTGGGACGAAATCTGGTACAAGCCTGGATTGATGAAATCATGGATAGTCACCCGGACTTATCCATACACCTGATTTTAGGCGATTCACTGGCGGACTTTTATTTAGACCGAGTAGATTTAGCCATCCGTTACGGCAAACAAGAAGACTCCTCCATGCTGGCATTTAAATTAGCCTCCATAGATAGGGTGTTATGTGCATCCCCTGATTACCTTTCGCGAATATCACCACCAAATACCCTGCAAGAGTTAACACAGCACAATTGCATACTATTACAACGCAATAATCGTATTGATGATATTTGGGACTTCATTGATCGTGAATCTCAAGATCGAATAAAAGTTAAAGTTTCAGGTAATCGCACCACCAACGATGGCGATGCAGCAAGACGTTGGGCCGTGGCGGGTAAAGGCATTGCGTTTAAATCCAGAGTCGATGTCTGGGATGACCTCCGTCACAAGCGACTTGTACATCTATTGCCCCAATATGAATCAGATACCATAGAATTAAATCTTTTATGCCCGAGTCGCAAACAAGTGACACCGGCTGTATTATTATTAAGAGATACGTTACGAAAAAAGTTCGCTGAGCTTTCCTAAGTGAATGGACTTTAAAAATTAAGAGGCAGCATGATCTCCGTTTTTCTTTTAAATATTTCAGTCGTGGCCATATCCGTATTGGTCCATTACGAATTTTTATACCGTATCAGCGCTTATATTCCTAAAATGAAAATACGCCACCGCTTTCGTATTGTTGTTGGCGTATTTGGCGCATTAATTGCCCATGCATTTGAAATTTGGATTTTTGCCATTGCCTACTATTTGATGAATCACGCCGAAAAGTGGGGCCATTTAAGTGGCGAATTCAATGGCAGCTTAATGGATTGTGCCTATTTTTCTTTTACGGTGTACACCACATTAGGCTTTGGTGACATTCAGCCCAATGGCCATTTACGCTACCTAACTGGGATAGAATCACTAACTGGCTTGGTTCTGATCACTTGGACCGCATCATTCTTGTACTTTGAAATGCAACGTTATTGGGACGTGGGTAAAAAGCACTAAAGACTGTGCTTTGTCCCCATGGATTTTCGAAACTCACTGGGGCGCTCACCCACTTCTCGCAAGAAAACTCGCCTAAAACCATTCACATCTTGATAGCCCACTTCCTCTGCCACTCGCTCTACACTTAAATCCGAATGAACTAATAGTTGTTTAGCCTGCTGTATACGAATGGCCTGTAAGTACGCTAACGGAGTTGATTGAGTTTGTTGCTTGTAACGTCGCATCAAGGTACGCGGAGTGACAGACATCAATTCAGCTAAATATTCTAAGGAATATCGATTCTTTAAATTCTGCTGCAAGCAGTTTTGAATTTTATCAATGAATGGAGAGGTTTTTGCTGGCTGCAAGCTGGCATCTATAAATTTATTCTGATTCTCACCAACTCCCGCTGACAAAGTTAAATTTTGAGTTTGTTGAGCAACTTTCTCTCCAAGGTGCTCACGAATAAAAGCGATTGCCAAGTCATGCATGGAAGTGAAGGCCCCTGTTGTCATCACATTGCCATCTTTAAGCAATATGTGCTGTGCATCCACATTGGCCTTTGGATAATATCGTGAAAGCTTAGGCGCAAATAACCAAGCTGTTGTCACATGGCGATGATCCAACAAACCGGCCTCACCTAATAAAAACGTGCCCACACAATTAGCGGCTATCAACGTACCTTTTTCATGCAAACGCTTAATCAATAAAGCTTCATTGTTAAATCCTACAAGCAATTGCTTGAGATCCTGTGCTTGTGAAAACACGAATCCGGGAATCACTAAAGCATCAAACTGTATTCCACTGGCGCACCGGGTATCCGTGTTTGTACCTCCGGCCAAAGTAACTTGTCCACCTTTTGCACTGACCACATCCACTTTGATAGCAGCCTTACCGGATGCACTGGCAATCATATTGGCAAACAGCACGAGATCACGAAATGCAAACAATGTTGCCGAAAGAGCGCCCTCATAGGCCAATAGTGCAATTTTATAGCTGGGTCTTTTCATTCCAGAGATTGTCCTTATCAGCATACTATATGTCAATATTGCCAATCGGCTTATTGCCTTAGGTTTTATACACTGATCGTTCGTTTAGATTAGGAAATATCATCATGACACCAACTCAACATCTGGTATTGGCCTGTGCCAGCTTGATTGCACTGACTTTGTTCATCTGTATTTATATGCTGGTTCATAGAGTAAAAACCATGAAAGCACTGCAAATTACTCCTCAATCTGTGGCGCTATCTGCTCAACGTATTAGCAAGTTTGAAGACTCTCGTTTTTCCGACAACTACAATCATTTATTTGAATTGCCCATAGTGTTTTATGTTTTGTGCACGCTAGCCCTTGTAACTCAACACATTCCCACTTGGTTTGTTATGACGGCATGGCTGTTTGTAATTTCACGTTGCGTACATAGCTGTATTCAGTGCGGTACTAATAACGTCATGCAACGCTTTAGTGTTTTTGTCTTTGGTGTTTTACTACTGGCGATCATGTTGTTAGGTTTTGTATGCAGTTATCTCATTCAATAAATTCACCTGATTACCTAACATGAATTAAACATTTTCAAAGTCTTGATTTGGGTTACACTGAGCCATCATTATTTTATTAGTTGTGTGAGTTATGTTTTTTGGAAGTGACAATCAATCTTGCGCGTCTCAAGTCGTGCTAGATGCCATCATTAACGCCAATCAGGGCTTTACCCACGGCTATGGCGATGATCAATACACCCAAGAAGCCATGGCACAATTAGAAGCCGTTTTTGAATGCCCGCTTAACGTCTTTTTCGTAGCCACTGGTACAGCCGCTAACTGTTTGAGTTTGGCGGCACTGGTTAAACCTTGGCAAACCATCTTATGCCACCAACACGCCCATGTTTTCATGGACGAATCCACGGCCCCTGAATGGTTTACATCCGGTGCACGCATGGTAGGTATTGCGCAAACACACAACAAACTGTCAGCGAAAGTGCTTGAACAATACTTAGTGCAAGCTGGAGATGATTTACCACACAACCCGCAAGTGGGCGCAGTCACCATCACTCAGGCTAATGAATTGGGGCAAGTGTATTCAGTTGAAGAAATTCAAAGTATTAGTCAGGTTTGCAAGTCGCATAACATCAAACTACATATGGATGGTGCACGTTTTGCCAATGCAGTTGCGGCATTAAACTGCTCCCCTGCCGACATCACTTGGAAAGCTGGCGTTGACATCCTAAGTCTAGGTGCGACCAAGTCAGGTGCCTTATGCGCCGAAGCCATAGTAGTGTTCAATCCTGATGTGAAAGATACCTTGATGCATCTGCGTAAACGCTCAGGCCATTTAATATCCAAGGGAAGATTGTTCGGCGCACAATTTTCAGCGTGGCTGAAGGATCAACATTGGCTGACGTTAGCTATACATGCTAACGCTCAAGCCAGCCAATTAGTAAAACAGTTAAAATCATGTACCAATGTTGATGTTATTTTTCCTGTACCGGCTAACGAAATTTTTATGCTGCTACCAACCGCACTAGCACAGTATCTAAGAGAAAATGGCGCCGAGTTTTATGATTGGTATCCACAAACGTTACCTGAAAACATACAACACACGGAAAACCAAAGTTATGTACGTTTGGTAACGTCATTCTTAACAACCGATGAACATATTGAAAACTTCATTACCACTATCCAAGCATACCAACAAACATAAAAAGGACGCCTATGTTAGCTCGTATTACCCTTACAACATTATTCGTTTTAGTCAGCACATTCAGTTTCGCTAAAGAGCTTTTAAAGAGCACAACATCATGGGATGGCCAAGCTTTATCATACCCTAAGGGTGAAGCTGAGCTTACATCCATGCGTTTAACCTTAAAAGCCAATCAAGCATTGCCCTTTCATTGTCACCCTGTCCCTACATTTGGCTACATTTTGAGTGGGGAAATGGAAGTTGAAACAGCTGAGGGTAAAACCACTCGCTTTAAAGCAGGCGATGCCGTCATCGAAGTGATGAAAACCGTGCATCGTGGTCGCGCCTTAGATTCACCTGTAGAAATATTGGTGTTCTATGCGGGAGAAAAAAATACCCCCAATACGGTATTGCCAAAGGATGACCCAAACCATAAGTATTGCTCTTAATTCGTTTTGAGTGATCAATAGACCAACATGTTACTCAATGCGGACACAACCAGAGTCTCTGGATGACTAAAACAACAAAGAGTAAGACGCAATGAGCACACACATTCCAGCTATTCCCGGCGCAAATCATATGGCTTTAAGTCCAACCGGTATGCGTGAAGGCTATGATACCGGCTACCCACAAACCTCAGCCACAGAGATTTTCAGTGATGGCAAAACCCATGTGGGTATTTGGGAATGCACCCCAGGTGGTTGGTCCATTGAAAATCGAGGAGATACGGAAACCTGCTCTATCATCAGTGGTCGAGGTGTAATTACAGATGCCGATGGCACACAACATATCTTGGTGGCCGGTTCGGTTATCGTATTACCAAAAGGTTGGTCAGGTCGTTGGGATATTAGCGAAACCCTACGCAAGCTTTATATCATAGTTGAATAATTTTGAACTAAGGAGGGTGCATGTCAGATAAAGACGCCCGTGCTCAATACATCGCCAAAGAAATGCAAAAAATTGGCATTATGGATACACCAGGTGCCATTTTAGTGGGCTTAGGCTTATACGGTAAATTTGGCGCAAACGGCAATGCCTTTCACCCTCTTTTAAATGACCCCAGTATTATCAATACCATGTTAGTCGTCGGTGGTAGCATCATGGCTTACTGCGCCTATCGAGCGATTATGGTTGTCACTAAAAAACAAACTCTCGATAAAGATTAATTTTTCTTTCATCATTAAAACCATGCAAGTTATCAGCATGGTTTTAATGTCACTACCCTTGCGACACAGCTTCCGCCAACTTCATCACTGTAATTTCCTTAAAGTCACACCAAAATTACATTTTGATGACACATCCAACATCACAAGACGCGTATCACGATCAAATTCACAATACAGTGTTCTAAAAATTGGGGGTAATGTGCAAAATGACATTTGTTAGAATCCACTCTTAAATTAATAAGGATTCGTTATGTTGCAAAAAGGATTTATCCCCCTCTCTCTTTGGGTCATTGCCCTCACATTTTCGGCCAATTCTTATGCCGAATCACGCATTGATTATGATCTAGATGACGATGGTTTAATTGAAATCAACAATCTTGACGATTTAAACCAAATTCGCTTCGAATATAAGCTAGTTAACAATTTCAGTATCATCACAGGCGAGACCTTGTACGGAGAAAATACAGGCTGTCCTGCCGCTGGCTGTCATGGATATGAATTAACTACAGACCTAGATCTAGATGACACAGGTGACGGTGTGGTTGATGAAAACGATGCCAGTTGGAATGACGGAGAAGGTTTTGAATCCATTGGCAGCTTCAGGGTGAAATTCAGTGCGGAATTTAATGGTAATGATTTCGCTATTCACAACCTTGTGATGATACAACCCTCTACAGACTTTTTTGGTTTGATTGGCTATGCCGAAGAGGCCTATATTCATGACTTAAAGATCTCTGCCTCCATTCAGGGTAATAACAAAGTAGGGGCTCTATTAGGATTGAGCTGGAAAACCCAAGTTGAAAATATATATATCCGTGCAGATATCACTGGTAATGAATATGTAGGTGGTTTAGCAGGGTTACTTGAAGGTGAAACACAAATCAGTAACGTATTCATAGATGCGAAAGTGACTGGAGAAGATTACGTCGGTGGTTTGACAGGCTATATTATCGATGAAAATGACATGAGTAATATCGCCTTACGCACGGAATTAGTAGGAAACACAGATGTCGGTGGCATGATTGGCTATGGCAGTAACTCGACTTTGTCACGTATTTTTAGTGAATCACACATTACAGGATATAACAGGGTTGGAGGCTTACTTGGCAGCTCAGCTCACTCCTCTATCCAAGATGCATTAATCACAGGTGGTATCAGTCTAACAAACAACAATAAATATTCCCGTGTAGGTGGCGCAATAGGCGACGACAGCTACGATGATCCGGACAGTGTAATTACACGCTTAATTAGTTTAATGTCCCTACCTGAAGATGCTGATGACAATCACTTTGTTGGCGCCATAGTAGGTGATGGTCAAACCAGTTATACCTACACCCGTAATATAAACTGGGCTTCAGATCTTGCTAAAAATCACTACTTCAATGGTCGTAAAGAAAATGCACAGGGTGTTTATGATCTTACCGATATTCAGTGTGCGAGCGAACAAGAAAACCAATGTAATGGCTTAAGCTTTAAGGGATTAGCCAATATACAGTATGACAATAAAACCTTATGGACTTTTGGGGATAACACTCAGGCACCAAGCATTCATTTCCTAGGTTTTTCTTTCAGTGATGAAGATGGCAATGGTGAAATTGATGACTGGCCAAGTATGAGTGAGGTTTCATTTATCGAAAAATCCACTCCAATTAAACAGAAATCGTCCAGCGGTGGCAGCCTACCTATTTGGTTTCTGGCAGTATTTGCTATCTTGGGTGTGAGAAGAAAGATAAGTTAACACTCGTCCCACATATTCTATTAAAAAAGCTCCGTAAGGAACTTTTTACCTTCTTTGACCTAGTTTTGGCAAAGTTAACCTTAGTCATTTATTTGTAAACTTGATATTGAATAGTGGTGATCTAAACCAGATCTCACAATAACTATGAAGGATAATAATAAATGAAATTCACCGCCCCGTTCTCATTTTTCTTGTTAGCGTTACTCGCGCTAAATACCCATGCCGCAGACTTTGCAAAACTCGATGAAGCCCTACCCACAAATGGCATCATCAACAACCTTGAACCCGTTTTTGATTTTGATGGCGATGGCTGCCTACCCAGTGCCGGTATTTCACGTTTAGGTGAAAAGAACCCAGGACTGAAAACCTCGGGTAAAATAACGGGAGACTGTCGCTCTGGCAATTTCTTACTCACCTCCAACACACTGCACCGCTATGTTTGTAAAACCACAAGCGGTAATCAGTATTGTGCTCACTTTTATGCGCTGTATTTCGAAAAAGACCAATTATTTGATTATTTTGGTGGTGGACATCGCCATGATTGGGAACATGCTGCAGTCTGGACAAAAAATGGTGTCGTCACCCATGGAAGCTACAGTGCTCATGGTGATTTATTTACTAAGCCTGCCTCTGAATTACCATTTCAGGGCAAACATTTAAAAATTGTTTATCATAAAGACGGTATTACCACCCACGCATTACGTTTTGCAAAAAGTAATGAAGTGGCCGAAAACCCATATGGGTCTTTTCTTACTCCAACCATCACCAGTTGGTACCAATTGACCGGCGATGGATTAAGTAATCAAGCCATGCGCAATCTCTTAAACAGTTATGACTATGGCTCTGCCACTATTCCTATGAAGGACAGTAACTTCTTGAATAATGTGAACAATAACTTACCTTCCGGATACCCGTCATTCAGCGCAACTGATGTCGCCAACTCAAAATAAAAAATCACCCAACGCCTACGGGCGTTGGGTGAATTAATTGTTTGGCTATAAAGTATTTTGGAACACTCTTTTTAAAGCAAAATTCAAACTGACAGCGCTTTCTAGCATAAGTAGACTAGGCTGCACGAATACCTTAAAGGGAGTGCAATATGTCAGACCCAACTTATACCCCACCCAAGGTTTGG
>JABXIK010000085.1 GCA_013373125.1 Gammaproteobacteria bacterium
AACCTGTAAATCTGCCAACTTCACTTTGCGTTCAAAGCCGACAATATCCAAGTCATACCAAGCTGGCATCTGCATGCCACCATTAACACTGATGGCGCGTATGGGAGCGTGTGGAAAAATATAGCGTGCCTGCAAGTGGCTATCCAAAGTAAGGTGGCTTGCCATAGGGGCAAAATCATCGCCACTGGCACCTAAACCATGCAACCAAATAATGACGCAATTGGCGGGGACAGTTTTAGGTTCGATCACAATAGCAGGCAAAGGGCTTAAGTTACTCATAACATCTTCATCAGTTTTTTGAGCAAGCTTAAGCACCCAGCTTTGGTTTAGCAACCAGTGAAGCCATATCCTTTTATTCTCGAATCCCTGATCAACGAATACGCCTTACGTTCCAATTCATCAGCTAATGTCTTGCAACAGTTGTCGTGGCGAGGCTTTAAGCACATCTCGGTTTGCCCAGAACCCACTGATCAAAATACTGGCTAAGGCTAACGCAGGAATACCTAGCCACAGGGAGAAATGCGCACGCCAACTCACATCAAAAATAAACACATATAAGGCAAGGCTAATCACCTCAAATGAAGCGATGGCCAACACACTGGCCACCAACGCCAAGGTAATGTATTCACTACGAATCCGCCCACGAATCATACCTTCGCTTGCACCAAACGTGCGGTACAAGGCCGCTTCATGCTTACGTAAACTTAACGTACTGAGTAACGTTGCAAACATCAATACCATGGCACACACCAGCACCAGGGCTAAAATAGCTTCTACCGCCACACTGGTTTGCGCCAAGATTTCCCGCACTTGTTTCAAGATCTGTTCAATCTCAATAATGGTAATGGCTTTGAATTGCTGATTCATATCGATCAACCAACGACTTTCACTGGGCGGTAAGTAAAAACTATTAATGTATGTATGATGAAAATCATTCAACACGCCATCAGCAAACACCACATAAAAATTTGGACGAAAATTCTCCCATTTAACACTACGAAAGTTTTTCACCTTGGTGACAATATCGCTACCGGCAATGTTAAAGGTAATGCTGTCCCCTAAATTCAAATTCAAACGACGAGCCAATTCACTTTCAACGGAAATGGCATTTTCACTAACTGAAGTAGCATCAAACCAATCACCCGCTTCAATGGCTTCATCCTTAGTCAGCGTTGTACTCCAAGTAAGGTTTAATTCTCGTTTTAGGGCATTGGGCCCTTCATCTTCTGGGTAGATCTCATTTACATTCACAGCGTTAATATGGGTTAAGCGACCGCGTACCATGGGATAAAAGTCGCTGGTCGCTAATCCTTTATCCTGTAAAGCTTGCGCAAACTCCGCTTTTTTCTCTGGCAAAATATTAATGGCAAAATGATTAGGTGTATCTTTTGGCACTTGTTGTTGCCAATCATCAAATAAATCCCCGCGTACCAACCAAATTAGTGCCACCGAAGTGAAAATGAAGGCAAACGCGGCGACCTGAGAGCGCGCATAATATTGATGTCGATCCAACTGTGTTAGCCCTACACGCAACACCTTGGGTAATTTATCTTGTACCTTCACTAATCCTTTAAGCAACAAACTGGAAAGTACGCCATACACCAACAACAATACGGCCAAGCCCACCACAAACACCACAGATAACATGATGCTGCCGGACAACAAATACGCCAAGGCCAACATGATGCCGACCGCAAGAACAAAGAAGACGTTGGCTTTCACAGATTGCGGTGCCAATTCACGACGTAACACACGCACTGGAGAAACTTGGTTTAAATTTAAAATGGGCGCTAAGGCAATCAAAATAAGCACCAAGGCCGCACACACCAAGCTAATCAAAACGGGCAACGCCCGTGCGGGCATTAAGTCTTTGGGTAAAATATCTGCCACGGTTTGCAATAAAATAAAGTGCAACACAAACCCTAATATCGCCCCAATCACAGCACCTAAGATGGCGGTAAAAATCAGCTTATACATAAACAGATTGCGCACTTGTGCGCTGGATGCACCCAAGCAGCGCAATAACGCAGCAGTATTGTAATGACGTTCACTATAACGTTTCGCACACAAGGCAATGGCCACCGCCGCTAACAACACACTGATTAAACTAGCAAGGGATAAATACTGCTGTGCTTTTTGTAAGGCGTTACCTACATTATTTTGGCTTTCTTCAATACCGGCTAAACGATCGGCCTTGTTTAATTGCGGCTTTAACCAATCAACAAAATTCGATAATTGGGACTCATTACCCGTGTAATATTGCTTATAAAAAATGCGACTGCCTTGATTCACCACACCCGTACTGGGTACATCATCATAGGCCATGAGCATACGCCCAAACGGGCTAAACAAACTGCCAGAACGATCCGCATCTTGTTGCAAAATACGCGTAACCTTAAATACCGCATTGCCCACTTCAATGGTGTCACCTAGATTGATATTGAGCTTTTGTAAGATGCGCTCTTCTGCCCATACCGTCCCCGGCTCTGGTGATGCGGCTAACAATTCACTCTTGGTATTTTCATCCCCATAAAAACCATCGGCCACCTGGTTATAACCTTTTAGGGGATAATTTGCTTGCACTGAACGCACACGCACCAATTGCAGCTGATCATTGGCGAAAGCCATGGTGGAAAAGCCCAACGCTGTTGTGGTTTCAAGACCTAGACTTTCTGCATAGCTAATATAGTTGCTAGATAGTTCGCGAGTACTGTAAAGAGTGACATCTCCAGCAATGAGTTCACTGGCACGATAATGCATGGTACGGGATAGACGATCACTGAAACTGGAAATCATCGACATACTTAATGCCGCCAATAACGTAGCAATAATCAATAAACGGGTTTCACTGCTGCGTAAATCGTTAAACCAATGTTTCGCAGCCAACAACCCCACTTCGTGTTGTTTCATTTTGACTCCTTAACTTGGTTTAATTACTACGAGATTGAGTATCGTTTTGATGCTCTATTAACTTGCCATCCAGCAAATGCACCTGTCTCTGACAGCGCTGCGCCAAGGTTTCATCATGAGTCACCAACACCAAGGTGGTATTCAACTGGGCATTCAGATCAAATAATAAGTCTTCGATCATCTCCCCTGTGTGTTCATCTAAATTACCTGTGGGTTCATCCGCAAATAAAATATCCGGTGAACACGCAAACGCACGGGCAATGGCCACCCTTTGCTGTTCGCCACCGCTTAATTGATTAGGTTGATGATCTAATCGTTCACCTAGACCCACTTTGGTTAACCAGTCAATTGCCACTCGCTTGGCTTGGCTTTCGCCGCTCAACTCTAATGGCAGCATCACATTATCAAGGGCGCTTAAATGCGGTAGCAATTGAAAGTTCTGAAACACAAACCCCACATGCTGCTTTCGCATAGCAGCCCGGCCATCTTCATCCATGGCCGATAGATCTTTATCTTGGATATAAATGTGTCCGCTCGTAGCTTGATCCAAACCGGCAAGCAAACTTAATAATGTGGATTTACCTGAGCCGCTTTTGCCGACGATGGCAAGGGTTTCGCCAGCCGTAACGTTTAAGTTCACATCGGTTAAGATGTTCAGCGTTTGCTCACCTAAACTTAGGGATTTACACAGATTTTCCACTTTGATCATGACAACACAATCCAATAATGATTTAGTATTTATAGGGGAATTAGGCAACATCAGATCATTAAACCCCATAAAAATTCAAGAAAGTTTTCAATTTACCACTGGCATTAAGCCAACGCGCGCACTTCATCATCAAATCTAGGTAAGGCCCACATTACAAATTTTTACAAATCACTCAAACTCACTAAATGTGAGCTAGTCTTAACTAAAAAGCATTTACAAACCCAGTAAACTCACTGCTTTACAAGAAATTAGCGATATAGAATCAAGCTAACACGAGAGCATCTAGATTGGACGAGTCCGAATCACAATCTAGGATTCATTTTTAGCATTTGCTAATATTTGTATTTGATCGTTTCAAGTATGCATAAGGTAACTACCCAATATGACATGGCTCAACTTACCTAGCTTGAATCATTCCCTCAGCAAGGCCCAGCAATATCAATTTGATAACGAAGTACGTAAGCAGCAAATCAAGACCTCACAACTGTTTACCATTATCACCTTATTACTATCCTTGATGTTCTTGGTATCCGACGCCCACTTCTTAAAAGAGCACTTTTCTCACATTGCCAGCATACGTATTAGCGTTGTCGGTACGCTGGTAGTGGCTGCACTATTTATTCAACGCATGAGCGTGACACAAGCTTATGTTGTGCTCTCCACTGCGGTAATTGCCTATAACACAGTTGTGGTTTATGTGGGTATCTTAGCGGCAAATAATGGGCTTGATACCTATCAACAAGGTACCGTACTCATGATCATATACTGCTGCACCTTATTCCAAGCGCCTGTAGCACTTACTGCCTTTATCACGACCATGTGCTGGGTTAGCTACATCATAGGTATTACACAATTCTCTACTGCTTCGGCCTCAGTCATCTTCAATAACACCATCGTGTTTTTTATTGCATCCTGCTTGGGTTTACTGTCAGTTGCTCATCGTGAACGTTATTTGCTTGGCTACTTTATATCGTCACAGCGCTTAAAAGAGCAAGAATTGAAAACCAAAGAACAAGCACTCAAAGATGCCTTAACGCAATTGCCAAATCGCCTATCCATCATGAAAAGATTAGAGAGTTATGAGCTAACCATACCCAACCAGACCTTAGTCATGATGGCAGACGTAGATAACTTTAAAAAATTGAATGATCAGTATGGCCATAAACATGGTGATATGGCACTCAAGCTGATCGCTGAAACCCTCAAAGAAACGCTTAAACCTTATAACAGTTTTGTCAGCCGATATGGTGGCGAAGAGTTTTTGATTATTCTTGAAAATATCGATAGCAAAGAAACCCAAGCCATAGGCAATGTATTAGTGTCGGCCATCAATTCATTAAACCATCCTGAGTTGCCCGATATGAGTATCTCCATTGGAGGCTATCTCACCCAAGGCACAGAAAGCAGTATCAATGAATGCATTGAGCGCGCCGATCAAACCTTATTGAAAGCCAAATCTGAAGGCAAGAATCGCTTCTTGTTAAATCGTCGTGAATACGCAAAATAAGCCCTTATGAAAGACTGTAATGCATGCGGCAAATGTTGCATCAAATATGGAGGTGGAGGCCTGACCGCCTCCAAACAGGAGGTGCAGGCTTGGCAGGATGACGCGCCACACATTGCTCAATACGTACACCAAGGAGAAATTTGGTTTGACCCAAGCACCCAGCAAGCCCTTAACGCCTGCCCTTGGTTAAAGCTTAATCCTAATGGTAAGGGCTATTTATGTGACATCTACTATGACCGACCAGATGATTGTCGTTATTACCCCAGCAGTTTTGACGAAATGCTGCGCGATGACTGTGAAATGGTTGAAGCCAAAGACCGACGTAACCCCAAGCAAGCACACGAAGATCTAGTCATTATCATGCGTGATAGTTGGCAGTAGCCTGCAACTTTAAGCTTTAGTGATAAAAGAATCATCATGCAAGCCGCCATAGCTGTGATAAAATCCACGGATATTCAACTTGGTAATCCTCATGGACATCTATTTATTAATCGCGTGTGATCGCCTCGAAGACAGCGAAGAAGCCCAACTAAAAAGCAATTTGCCAAAACTACAAGCCGTACTACAAACCTATGTAGATGCCAATGGGACCAACAACATTACACTGATTAACGAATGCGACAGTGAATTTTGCGAAGACTGGCAACTGGGTATATCCCAAAGCGTGAAAAAAAGTATTCACCTTAAATTTCCAGTAAATTTGTTTAACGATTTAGCCAAAGAGTTTGGCATTGATTGTGAGATTGGCTCTATTGAAAATGAAAAGCGTGAACCGGTGAGTTATTTTGGGAAAAATGAGGGCAAAGGCGATTCGTTTTTGATAGCCCAATATTTGGGATTGTAACGCCTTCTCTCTACTCACAGTTAAAACTTCCCGACCTCAAAAATCGTAAGTTAAATTGAGCCCCCTAAAAGGAGGGCTAGACCTTAAAAGCTATCCTTATTTTTTACGATACACCTTAGGGTAACCCTCAGGCTGTTTACGAAAACGCTTATAGACCCACTGATATTGCTCAGGGCAATCCAAAATACATTCCTCAATACTTTCATTTAATGCCGTAGCTGATACTTCTAAGTCATCACTGCGTATCGCTTCATTCGCGGGTTTTAATACCACACTATAAGTGCCATCGGCTAAGCGTTTGGCATACGCACACAAAAGATAAGCCGGTGTTTTTCGCGCTAACTCACCAATAAGTTTTCCTGTTAAAGCTATTTGTCCAAAAAATGGCGCAAATACACCACTTTTAAGGCTAGGCTCTTGATCAGGCAATACCGCAATCACACCCTTTTCATCCAATAGTTTAAACAACGCCAACACACCGCTCTTATCCGCTGGTACCAAGCCAACTTCAACGCGCTTACGAGTTTTGAAAATAAATTTATCTAACGCAGGAATTTTGGCCGCTTTATACATAACCGTCATATATAAATACTGACGGAAAAAGTGATTAAGGATTTCCCAATTACCCAAGTGAGGCGCAATGATGATCAGGCCGTTTTTATCATCCAATGCTTTTTGTAAATACTCTAAGCCTTCTACATGTGTAATAAGTTTTTGTACTTTTGGGATTGGCCACATCCATGACATACCCATTTCAGCATAGGTTTTACCCAGAGCGATCAAACTGTTTTTAGCGAGCTGCTTACGCTGTTGCAAAGTCTGATCGGGAAAGCACAGTTCAAGATTACGCAACACCACCTTTGAAGACGAACTACGGCTATACCATAAGCTCACACCAATCAACCAACCTAACATGTGAGCTATGGGCAGTGGCAGAAACGACACTAGCTTAATAATTCCTATCATTAAATAAACAAACGCTGATTTCACAGTGAACCTCCTTAATTCTGGCACCAAGCATACATCTGCTTCACTCAAATAAAAACAAGCGCTTGCGATCATATTGGCAAATTTAACTGAATCATGATTTGGCGTTTGCTCACCCAACAAAATGAGTAGGTATTTAATAAACTTTATGAGTCATGATGATTAGAAAACTTGAAACAGCACCAACGAGCAGATTTTTCACTGCATAAAAAGGCTCTTGAAAACTATATTAAGTTTGGCGATGGAGAGTTATCCGCGCACTTTGAGTAGCCTTTACGCCCTCGTTTGCAGCATAAACGAAGGGGCGCAGGGTATGCATCCATTAATACCGGCAACCACTCTATAGGGACAATTGATAGACGCTCATATTCACTGCACTGGCCAAATTCAATGACTCAATGGCACCACTGCCAGGAATGGTAAATGCTGTGGCATTTAATTGCGTTAATGCTTCACGGGGCACACCACGGGCTTCATTACCAAATAAATAGCAATTAAACTGAGAAAACTGTGGTGCATTAATTTTCTCACCCTGCATATCTAAATAAGCAAAACCATCAAAGCGTGACGTTAATGATTCCATCTCGACATCCAATTCCATCGGCACATGAAAAATCGCACCCATACTGGAACGCACCACTTTTGGGTTGAACGGATCAACGCTATTTGGGCTTAGCAATAATTTAAAATGACCAAACCACGCCAAGGTTCTTAAAATTGTTCCAAGATTGCCTGGGTCTTGTACTTCATGCAAATAGATACAGCGTTGTGATTGTTCAGTCACGACTAAATCATCTAATTTTGGCAATGGTACACACGCGATTATCCCTTGCGGAGTTTTGGTATCACTGAGTTGCGCCATGTGTTTTTTACTAATAGTAAAAATTTTAAACGCCGCATCCAGCGCATTAGCCCACTCTTGGTATTCTTCGGTTACATATAATTGTGTACCACGAAATGAATCGGGATTGAGCTTGGCAGCTTTTTGCAGCTCAAGCACAAGGTGCTCCCCTTCTACCAAGTAGTATCCCAGCTGTGTGCGGTATTTTTTTTGGTGCAGTTTTTTGGCGTCGTCCAGTTTCATCATTACGCGCCTTTTTGTTCAGCGTTAATATCGCTCAATATTTCTTTTACTAAGGCTTCAGCCACTTTAATACCATCCACACCGGCAGATAAAATACCGCCAGCGTAACCAGCCCCTTCACCGGCTGGATACAAACCGCGGGTATTTAAACTTTGTAATGTGTCGTTATCACGAGTGATACGCACCGGCGATGACGTACGGGTTTCAATACCGGTTAATACGGCATCGGCGCGATCAAATCCGCGAATTTTTTTACCAAAAGCAGGAAAGGCTTCGCGAATGGCTTCGATGGCGTAATCCGGCAATGACGGTGCTAGGTCGGTTAACTTAATACCCGGCTTATACGACGGCTTCACTTCACCGAGTGCAGTGGATGGCTGGCCTTTAATAAAGTCACCCACCAATTGGCCCGGTGCACAATAATCGCGACCACCCATTTCATAAGCGTGACTTTCTAATTTTTCTTGCAGTTCCACACCGGCTAACGGCCCGCCTGGGAAATCTTTTTCTGGGTGAATACCCACAACGATACCGGAGTTGGCATTGCGCTCATTACGAGAATACTGACTCATGCCATTGGTCACGACACGACCTTCTTCCGAGGTAGCCGCCACCACAGTGCCACCAGGGCACATACAAAAGCTGTAAACCGCGCGGCCATTTTTTGCATGGTGAATCACTTTGTAATCCGCCGCACCTAATTCTGGATGACCTGCATACTTGCCTAAACGTGCGGTATCAATTAGTGATTGTGGATGCTCCACACGGAAACCAATGGCAAACGGCTTGGCCTCAATAAACACGCCTTTTTTATCCAACATTCGGAACGTGTCCCGTGAACTGTGCCCTAACGCCAACACCACATAGCGGCTGTTAATGGTTTCGCCATTATCCAGAGTCACCCCAGTGATGCGATTATTTTCAATGGTGAAATCCGTTACCTTGCTTTCAAACCGCACATCACCGCCCAGCGCTTTGATCTCTTCACGCATGCGCGATACCACACCGGTTAAACGGAACGTACCTATGTGGGGTTTGCTCACATACATGATTTCTTCTGGCGCACCTGCGCGCACAAATTCGTGCATCACTTTACGCCCATAAAACTTCGGATCTTTAATCTGGCTGTACAGTTTACCGTCAGAGAATAACCCTGCACCGCCTTCACCAAACTGCACGTTGGACTCGGTATTTAAGTTATGTTTGCGCCACAGTGCCCAAGTATCTTTGGTACGCGCGCGAACTTCTTTACCACGCTCTAACACGATGGGCTTATAACCGGCTTGGGCAAGGGTTAACGCTGCAAACAACCCACAAGGGCCAAAGCCGATCACCACAGGGCGCTCGGCTAAATTCTCCGGAGCCGATGGCACAGGGTAATAATTCGTATCTGGCGCCGGTTTCACATGGGTGTCGTCAGCAAACTTAGCCAGCACACGAGCCTCTGTTTGATCGGACAAGGTGACATCTAAAATGTAAACAAATTTGATTTCGCTGTTCTTTTTACGCGCGTCGTAGCTGCGCTTGAACACAAGGAAATCCACCAGCTCAGACTTCTGAATACCTAAGCGTTTTAAGATGGCCGCTTCGATGGCGTCTTGCGGGTGATCAAGCGGAAGGGCTAATTCGGTGATGCGGATCATATGTGCGTCCTGGCCGGTTATCCCCGGCAAAGGTGGATGGTTTTTAAGCTAGGCTATACACCATCAAGCGTTAAATTAATGGGCGCAATTATAGCCGCCTCCCCCCTGCATGTCAGGCAAAACCATGCTTTTAGAGGCATTTTGTCCCTGTGATATTTTGCGATTAGCGCCCCTGCGCGTACAATATGCGGTTATTCAGAAGTACCAATGGTGAAAGCATTCCATGGCTCGATCAAAAACCAGTGCAGCTTGGCTCAATGAACACGTTAATGACCCTTATGTGAAGAAGGCTCAAGTTGACGGTTATCGCTCCCGCGCCAGTTATAAGCTGATCGAAATCAACGAAAAAGACAAACTCATCCGCCCGGGTAACGTGGTCATGGACCTCGGTTCCGCCCCAGGTGGTTGGTCGCAAATCGTGGCCCCATGGGTGGGCGACAAGGGCCGCACCATCGCCTCGGACATTCTGCCCATGGACGCCCTTGCTGGTGTGGACTTTATTCAGGGTGACTTCACCGAAGAAAGCGTCTTCAACGAGATCTTGCGTGTTCTCGGCAATGACACCGTAGACGTGGTGATTTCAGACATGGCGCCTAACTTAAGTGGTGTTAACGCCACCGACCAGTATTCATCTATGTACCTAGTGGAACTGGCTTTGGATATGGCTCGTAACGTATTAAAACCCGGCGGTAACTTCTGTGCGAAGGTATTCCAAGGGGTGGGTTATGATGACTACCTTAAAGATGTGCGCAGCGCCTTCGATAAAGTACTCATTCGCAAACCAGCCGCCTCTCGTCCTCGCTCCCGCGAAGTGTATATCGTAGGCAAAGGCTTCAAAGGCTAACTCAGCTAGGCACGCATCATTCATGGCAAGTATCGGCACCCATTACATTCTCACCGCCATTGGCGGTGCTAAAGCCAAAGGGGTCGATACCAAAGCCTTATTAAAAAAGTGCCGCATTCCAGAAAAACCCTTAAAAGACCCCAAAGCCCGCTTTAGCGTCGACAATGTGGCCAAGCTGTATGCTGGCATCGCGCTTGAGCTTAACGATGAGTTCATGGGCTTTACCGAAAAACCCATCAAGGTGGGCACTTTCGAGTTAATGGCTGAATGGGTGAGCCACAGCCACACACTTGAAGAACTTTTGCAAAAAGGCATTCGCTTTTACAACCAAATAACTGACGAAGTGCATATGTCGTTAGACATTGAAGGGGAGCACGTTTACTTCACCAGTGAATTTCGCCGACCTGAATTAGACTTTGAACACTTCTACATCGAATACTGGCATGTGATCTGGCACCGTTTTGCCAGCTGGTTCATAGGCAAACCTATAAAATTACTCGGCGCCTATATTAATTACACACCACTGGATCGCGACGAGTTTGATTTACTCTTTCGCTGCCCCACTTACTTAAAAAGTAAGTACAACCGCTTAGTATTCCATAAAAAATACCTACAAGAGCCCTTAGTAAAATCCCAAGAAGATTTACAAGTATTCTTACGTCGTGCGCCCATCGACATGCTCACCATTCCCGGTGAAGACACCAGCTTAACGGCGTTAATTAAACAGCAACTGGACCCACGACCGTTAAAAGATGGGGATACTCTGCAACTACCCAACTCGGCCCAGTTAGCCAAGGATTTATCCATGAGCGAACAAACCCTGCGCCGACGTTTAAATGCAGAAGGCACCAGTTACCAACAAATCAAAGATTCATTACGCCAAGAACTCGCCAAATATTGGCTGCGTAACAATGCCATCAGCATTGCTAATATCTCTAAGCGCTTAAACTTCAGCGAGCCTCGCGCTTTTACTCGCGCCTATAAACAATGGACCGGCTTGACCCCAAAAGAATACCGCCAAATTAAACTCAGCAAGCGCCCCATTTAGAATCAACAGATTCATGCAAGAAGTAAGTGGCCGCTTACGTGGCTATCTACTATCCTTGATTGAGTGTCTCGCCATTTAGGTGCCCCATGCCTAAGACGTTTTGGTGTTTACTCCTGCTTTTATGCAGTTCATACACTCTAGCATGTGTGTCTTACACTCAGGTGCGTTTTGGTATTGTGCCTTGGTCATCTGCAGAATTTAATTTAATTTGGTCCAACAAAGTTAAAGCCCATTTATACAACCACTGTATTCGCGGCGAGTTCAGTAGCGCGCCAGATTTTGAACGCTTTATTGAAAAATCCATTAATCATGAATTCGACGTGGCCATCGTACCACCACACATTGGCAGTTTTTTAGTTATCGAATATGGTATGCCTGTGATTGCCATTGATAATTGGGATGCAAAGATCATCTTGCTCACCCAAAAAACATCTAGCATTCAAACCATAAGCGATTTAGATAAGATTAAAATTTCACTGCCCGACCCACTTTCATATGTGAGTATGTGGACGCGATCCGCTTTACAAGCATCGTCACCGAATATGAACTTTCACGGCAGTAATAATCACGCGTTACAGCAATTATTAGATAACAAAGTGCAAGCAGCAGTGTTGGTCTCCCCAGTGTTTAATCACTTAAAACCCTTTTTAAAAGACAAGATTCGTGTAGCACATACGTTTGAGGCCCCACTCAATGGCTTGATGGTCAACACGAACAATTTAGATCATAAACTGACTCAAAACATCTTCGATGCCCTGCAAAGTTTTGATTACACCTTTCATACCAGCCGTCTCTGGCAAACTTGGTCAACACCAAATATAGCCACTTTAAATCTCATGCACATGCAACAAGCTCACTTAGTGGATGAATTAAGAGAAATCTTTCATCAACACGAATAAATCCCTTTGAACTTCAATCATTGCCGATATACTAATGGCCAGATTCACTGAAAGGATGACTGCGAATGACCATCATGCAAAAAACCTTGTTATTCATTGCAACCATTGGCAATGGAATGTGTGGAGCATGGGTTGTGTGGCATCCAAGTACACTGGCCTATACATGTTTAGCCTTCACACTCGCCTATACCATCATAGGTGTGCATGACGTTACTCGTAGTCGACACACCTTAAATCGCCTTTATCCTGTGGTAGCGTACATTCGTTATTTTTTAGAATCCTTTCGCACCGAAATTCAACAATATTTTATTGCCAGCAACACAGAAGAATTACCCTTTAACCGTGAGCAACGCTCACTGGTGTATCAACGTGCAAAAAACGAACGTGACACCATTGCCTTTGGTACCCAGCGCAACTTATTAGAAAATAATTATTTAAGTATCTGGCAAAGCTTACACGTTAAAAGCGTCAGCGAAGAAAATAAACGCGTGACCTTTGGCGGCGAACATTGCACTCAACCTTATAGTGCAGCGTATCTCAATATCAGCGCCATGAGTTTTGGCGCCTTAAGCCCCAACGCCATTGAAGCATTGAATCTAGGAGCAAAGATTGGTGGCTTTTTTCATAACACAGGGGAAGGCGGCGTAAGCCCCTACCATTTAAAACACGGCGGTGATCTGGTATGGCAAATTGGTTCTGGCTTATTTGGATGCCGTACCGAAGACGGCGAATTTGACGCGGAAAAATTTCAAAACACCGCTACCCTACCCAATATTAAAATGATCGAAATAAAACTCAGCCAAGGGGCGAAACCCGGTCATGGTGGTGTGTTACCTAAATCCAAAATCAACGCAGAAATTGCCGCCATTCGTGGGGTATCCATGCATAAAGATTGCGTGTCTCCTGCCAACCACCCAATGGCATCCACCCCAAAAGCCTTGCTGAATTTCGTTCAACAACTGCGCACTTTAAGCCAAGGCAAACCGGTCGGGTTTAAATTATGTTTAGGTAATCCAGCAGAGTTTTTAAGTATTTGCAAAGCCATGCTGGAAACCAACATTTTACCGGACTTTATCACGGTGGACGGTGCCGAAGGTGGAACCGGTGCAGCGCCTGTGGAATTCAGTAATCGCTTAGGCATGACCTGTTTAGAAGCCACCTATTTAGTCAACAGTGCACTCATTGGCTGTGGCTTGCGTAAAAAGATTAAAATCATCGCCGCTGGTAAAACGGCATCCAGTTTTGATTTATTAAGTAAATTATCCGCCGGTGCCGATACGGTGAATGCAGCACGAACCATGATGATGGCGTTAGGTTGTATTCAATCGCGCAGCTGTAATACCAACCACTGCCCAACCGGCATTGCCACACAAGATCCAGCCCGTGGTCGTGCATTAGATGTGAAAAAGAAAAGCCAACGTGTGGCGAACTTCCAACGTAACACCTTGCATAATTTTTATGAATTAGTGGGCAGCATGGGGTTGGATGATCCAAAACTACTCACACCCAATATGCTGAAACGCCGCACACCCAATTCATTAAGCGTGTCCATGGGCGCCATTGTGCCTTTGTTAAAAGAGAATTGTTTGGTGAATAGCCAGCCTATTGATGATCCGTGGAAGTATTGGTGGAACAGTGCCAACAGTGACGAGTATTTTGTGGCGGACACCCATGTACTGGGCTCCCCTGAATTATCACTAACAGCGGTTTAACCGTATAAGGCTTTCATCATCTCGATGTAGTGTTGCAAGTTGCGCTCTGCATCGAGGGGATAATTTTCATCCACTAAGCTCACCGACTTTACGCGATCAAAGCGAAAGTTTCGATAATCATTGCGCGCTTCACACCACGCCACTAGCGTCCAACGCTCTCCCCAAAAAAACATTCCTAACGGCCAAATACGGCGCTCACTGGCTTGGCCTTTGGCATCTTCGTATTGCAGCAATAAAATTTGTTGCTGCTCACACGCTCGACGAATGGTGCGATGCACATCACCAAGGTGGGCTTGTGGTCCGAGAGCGGGCACACGATAGGCTTGTCGATCTGCTTGCGCCAGTAATGGCTCTGGTAATACCGCCCGAATCTTTTGCACGGCCCGTTGCGCCCCTGCGGCTAACTCTGGGTCGGTCCAGGCTTGTACCATGCTGGCACCCAACAATAAGGCTTGCACTTCATCGTAATCGAACATAAGCGGCGGTAACTGATAACCAGGCTTTAGCCTATAGCCCACACCGGCTTCCCCTTCGACGGGAATACCGGATAGGACCAATGACTGTATGTCTCGATAAATACTTCTTACCGAAACCTCAAGCACTTCACTTAATTGCTCGGCTGTGATGGCAGTGCGGCGTCCACGCAATAAGTTGACCAATTGAAAAAGCCGCTCTGACTTATGCATTCCCTGTCTCCATCTAGCCTTTAAACATTAAGCCGGTGCTTGCATCGTCATAATATTTTGATGCTCCACCTTCACGCTTGCCATATCCAATAATTTTAACATGCCTTCAAGGCTCTTTTGCTTAGTAAAATTCTCTTGTGCCGCTTTTGCCGAGGCCATATCTTGCCAGAAAACCGTATCCGTCCAACTGCCATCATCGGTTTTCGCTAACACACGGTATTCAAAACCGGGTTGTGATTTTACCCAATGATTGAGATTTTCATTCTCGGTTAAAAACGCTTGCTCACTGGTGCCTTCAAGCAGTTTGAATGTTACTAATTCTAAAACGGCCATTGTGTCTCTCCTGTTATTTGGCTGAGTCATTCAGCTCAATCAGTATAAAAATGGCCACTGACAGCGAATGTCAGGAGTGTGTATCCGGTTAAAACATTGAGCGGATTATGACTGCCGACCGACTGCCTTACTATAACGGGCTGAACAAGGTGACGGTTGGCTCAACTACCCAACCTTGGTGATACCTGTGCGCTCGCATTCATGAGCACAAAAAAACGCACAAGCCATTTGGCTTGTGCGTTCATTTTCATATCCACCTAGTTGTATCTAAAATTTCCGTTTAAACACAAAGCGAACAAAATTGGTTTCGTTTTCCACGACGATATACATATCCGTGCGCTTAACATTCATAATGGAAAACCATTCGTGATTATCCATCAGAATTTTTACATTACCATCCCGGTCGATCTTTACGCTCTCTGTGCCGAGTTCTTTTGGAATTTTCATATTACGTATGGTGCGAGTACGAAATGTTAACTCTATGCTATCGCCTTCATCCGGATTAAAGTCTTGGATCGTATCAATACTATCTAACTCACTGGCTCGAATTACGAAACGATCCGCCCCTAAACCCCCATAAATAATATCTGCACCCAAACCGCCATCAATCACATCGTCCCCTGCACCGCCGTATATTTCATCGACGAATTGAGTGCCATGTAAATCATCTGTTTGATCCGATCCTTGAATCACATTACCTGTCGAATCTTGAGCAAGTAATGTATTCACTCAAAAACATGCTGCCACAAACATTAGGTAAGATTTAAATTTCATTTACTCCATATCCATAATGATTACAGGCCACTTTGCACGCATCCACACTGACATGCACCGTTAATAGGGAATGACATAACCTTCATCCTTAGCTGCGTTTAATCATTGCTTGATAACCTGGTAACGCGGCAATGCGCTGCAACCAAGCTTGGATTTTGGGATATTGCGATAAATCGAATCCCCCTTCATGGGCCACATGGGTATAACCATATAAGGCGATGTCCGCAGTAGTCGGCTCATCACCTACCAAGAATGGGGTTTTCGATAATTGTGTTTCCAACACAGCTAACGCTTTATGGCCACCAGCTTGTTTGGCTTGGTAATCTTCACGACGATTTTCCGGCAACCCCAAATACACATTAATGTAGCGTGCAACGGCGATATAAGGCTCATGACTGTATTGCTCAAAGAATTGCCATTGTTGAATGTGCGCTTGCACCAAAGCATCGTCCGGATAATAAAATGAGCCGTGAGCCAAATAATTTAAAATGGCATTGGACTCGGCTAAGACTGTGCCATTATCCAACTGGATAATGGGCACCTTACCATTAGGGTTTAAGCGTAAAAAATGTTCTGTACGCGTGTCACCCGCCATAATATCCACTGGCACCCATTCATAATCAATGTTTAATAAATGACAGAGTAATTGAATTTTGTAGCAGTTACCGGATTGCGTGTCGCCATAGATTTTCATGGAATTTGGATGCTCCCATTAACATAATTTACTTTTGGACTTTTGAATCCCATCGCCGCCCAAGAACTTAGCAACTTAAAATAAAACATCCCAGTATGGGTCTTAGGGTTAGGTACATCATCCGATAAAACCACCCCTTTCGGACAGTCTCTGGTCATGGTTCTAATTTCGAGTGGTGGTAAATTTTTCTGTGGCCAAAGTCCACCATACATGCTCAACCAGTGGCCATTGGTAAAATCTAAAAACACAGGTGTATTGCAACATGTTGCGATCACTCGCCGTGTTTTGGATTCTGGATTTAACCTGTATTCGCGCAAAGACTCTTGGCCCTTAATACAGCGCACTCTATCTTTACGATATAAAACAAAACGTGTAGCTGAATTCTGATCTAACATTTTAGGTGCATCGGGTAATGATTGAAGTAAGGCACCGGCCGTTTGGCAGTCTTTACACAGACATTCTGCACTTATAATTGGGCGTCTTTCTACACCTAAACAAACATTGCCACATTGGCAATGAAGCGTGGTGATCTTATCTTCCATAATCTTGTTCCTATTTAATGAAGTTAACACCCGAATTCATCTAACTTTTCAATTAATCCCTTGCATCATAGCTTTGTCGAGACGCTTTGATCTGTTCGTGATGATTATCCGCCCACGACACCAACTGATACAAGGGCTTCACTAAATCTCTGCCCATTTTTGTGAGTTCATACTCCACCTTAACCGGCACTTCTGGGTAGACAGTTCGATTCACATAACCTTCACGTTCAAGGTCGCGCAAGGTTTGCGTGAGCATGCGTTGCGAAATACCCACCACTCGAGACTTTAATGAATTAAAGCGATCAGCCCCATCCACCAAGGCAAATAAAATCAGCATGGACCACTTATCACCAATCTGCGCCACCACATTGCGAATGGGGCATTCCTCATTATTTAAAAAGACACGTTTTTCGCTGTTATCTTTTGCCATAGCGTTTACCTACCTTCTTTAATCGCTCCAAGCAACTTCTACTACACCCGTTTTCGCTTATACAGGGGTTACCAAAACCTGCCTAGATGACATTCTAGTACCTTCTTGTTATGCAGGTTACTTATATATACCATTATTTGCAAGTGGTCCAGAAATCCACCCTAACCCCCTAAATACACAAGGAACAACCCATGTTGAAGATCATCACATCCACCATTTTGCTTTTAGCGAGCCTAATCGCCACAGCCCAAGACGAGGATAAAATCATTATTGATCTAGCGTCACTACAAAAGCCCAACTGGTCAGAGCAGGAACGGGCCAACGTCACTCTAGTCACCGACTTTGTGCAAAATCTCATGAACAATCACAACTTTGATTACATTCTAGAAAACTACAACGACAGCTCGTACGTGCAACACAACCGCAACCTGCCAGATAAAGTCACAGGTTTAGTGGGCTTCTTGAAAGAGTTTGTGCAAGATTACCCAGAGTACACCTATGACGTTAAAAGCATTTATGCCGATGGCGATTACGTGATCTTTCACTCACACGCCACCCTAGAAAAAGCCGACCGCGGCAATGACGAAAACGGCATGAACATTACCGATACATGGCGCATTAAAGACGGAAAAATTGTTGAGCATTGGGACTCTATCCAAGCGCTGGATAGCTTCATGCGATTCTATTCGCTGGTGAGCGGTGGCACCATCCGCAACGAAAACGGCGTGTTTTAAAATGAAAGCCCTATGAGTCCATACTCATAGGGCATTATCTATTTAGAAAACTAGATTTTACGCACCATAGCGACACGCTGCTCGGGAAACGGCAAAAACAAACGCTGTTGCTGCAATGCCGCGCAAACCTCTGGCCCGCATAATTCATCATTCACCAATTTAAAACCATGCTTTTCATAGAAAGGCTTATTCCAAACCACGTGAGCATAAGTGGTTAACCACAGCGGCTCATCACCACTTAATTCAATGGCTTTGTGCAACAACTGCAAGCCGATGCCTTGCCCCATACAATCTGGATGCACGGATATTTGATCTAAATACGGCTGACCATCGACTTGACCTAAAATAATAAAGCCCACAGGTTGCTCAAGTTCATCAACTGCAAAATAGATTCGCCCGTTTTGCAACGCATCCTGCCAGCGTTTTGATTCTTCCAGTACAAACGGATGATTGTCTTCAAACTCGAATTGAATCCCAACCCCCTCAAATAGCGTATTCGCGGCTTCATCTATTTTTAGCAGGGCTGTATATTCGTTTGCCTGCGCTTTGCGTATTAATAAATTTGGCATTATGGGTGTTTTAAAAAGTCTTTAGGATAGTGAGGTGCATCGTGTGATGTTTAACGCCGCCATCACCCGCCGGAGGTAGCTGGCACGTCTTTTTGCCCACGGCAAAAAGCGTGACAGGTGCCGGAGGTCGGGTGCATGGCCTTGTTATGTGGTTTACGATTTACCATATAGATCGCTCAACCCTTTCTTCGACACTATTAAATACTTTAGACATAAGTAATTTAGCCCCTCCAGATAAAAAGAGATGATGCCTAAAGGAAGTAACTATGTCGTAAACCTTACCGTTCTCGTCGATTAGATAGGGTATATAAATATATCTAACTGGTCTGAATTCATATGAATGCTGAAGATCGACCTTAAAGACTTTCCAATCTGTGTCTTTTAGTTTTATCTTTCTTAGTAACTCTCCGACTATAACGATTAGATAGGCGTATATTTCTTCAGAATAAAAGTCCGGCCTTCGTTTGTTCATTATTTGTTCAGCCGCCCAATTATTGAGGTTTTTTAGGTCAGATTTACTTTTCATCTCTTCGATGCCAATAGCATCATAAGCTTCAGATAATAGATCAGTAATTTTATCTGGCCTCTCCACATAACTTTTGAAGTAATTAATTAGTATTGGAAAGCTATCATCATCAGGCAGATTGAACTGATCAGCGAACTGTTCGAGTGAAATGCTATAAAGTCGCTGGCATTCCGGGTCCATAAACTGGCCTTTGTTGTTTTCGAAGAATTCTCCATCTTCGGTGGCGACTTCTCCAAACACTACTCTTGCTCGTTCTGAAAATGATTCAAGCTTACGCCATTCTTCTTCAGGCCTAGACTCCATATATTCATGTAGTTTTCTTTCAGATCGAAATGATTCAACAATGATCTCGTCATACCATTGTTGTGCCTTTGTTAGTTCCTTCTTGGCCATTTTATTTTCTTAACTCTGAATTGGATCGATATTCGGACGTGATTACACATAACATTTTATTCGTAAGACCTTACAAGCTTACCTACCTTAGAAGGTCGTGAAATTTACACGTAATTTGAAGGGCTTAGAGTACTTGAAAGATACCTACGAGAAAACCTCCGTAACCTTTAAATCATGAATCGGGCGC
>JABXIK010000063.1 GCA_013373125.1 Gammaproteobacteria bacterium
GCGTTAAATAACAACCAAAACACTAGAATTTAAAGGAATCCCAGATGGTGATGTTTTGGCCCGTTCAACAAGAGCTTAATTGCATTAATGGCGATGGCAGTATTTTGGGGAAAATTCAGTTTGATGCAAAGCATAATACTTATGTTTTCTCTGCGGATAATGAGCAAGTGGTGTTATCTGCAAGTGAGGATGCTAGTATCAAACAGAAATTAGCTAAGCTGGTTTCAGGGCATGAGATCATCCCCATGCAGGATGATGATTAAGCAAAATAATTTAAGCAAAGCAGTAAAACAAAAAACGCAGCCTAAGCTGCGTTTTTTATTGCTCGATATAATCG
Source organism: Gammaproteobacteria bacterium (assembly GCA_013373125.1). GTDB lineage: Bacteria > Pseudomonadota > Gammaproteobacteria > Pseudomonadales > Oceanobacteraceae > Bermanella. The sequence continues at coordinate 338 of JABXIK010000063.1, forward strand.
AAGTGTTACAAACTAGCCGCCAGTTCTGAGGCCAGTTTGATGGCGCGTTTGGCATCCAATTCGCCCGCGAACTCAGCGCCACCCACTAGGTGTAGGCCGAAGTTGTGGTCGTGGTTGCCTTGTAGGTCTTTGTACAGTTGGTTCACACTGATTTGACCGGCACACAACACAACGTGATCTACGTCTAGTACGCGTTGCTCGATTACATCGCCATCTTTGTTGCTGATGGTGATGTGTAGGCCGGCGTCGTCGATCTTGTCGTAGCTGACGCCTGCAATCATTTCAACGCCTTTCATTTTCACGGCAGCGCGGTGAACCCAACCAGAGGTTTTGTTCAAGCCTTTACCCAGTGAAGAGGTCTTGCGTTGCAGCATGTAAACTTTACGAGGCGATGGTTCGATTTCCATTGGTTTTAAACCGCCGGAGGTGGTGTTGTTAATGTCCACGCCCCATTCTTTAAACCAAAGTTCTTTGTTCAGCGTTAATGATGGGCCTTGGTGAGTTAGGTATTCACTGACATCAAAGCCGATACCGCCGGCACCCATTACCGCGACTTTTTGGCCAAGCTCTAAACCTTTGCCTAGTAGTTCTTGGTAGGTCACCACTTTTTCGTGATCGATGCCTGGCATGTTTGGAATGCGCGGCTCAACACCAGTGGAGACGATGATTTCATCAAAGCCTGCATCTTTTAATTCATCTGCATTCACCCAAGTATTTAATTTCAGGTCGATGTTGTGAATCTCGATCATCTTGGTGAAGTAACGAATGGTTTCAACGAATTCTTCTTTGCCCGGAATTTTGCTGGCAAATAAGAACTGACCACCAATGGTGTCGCGACCTTCAAAAATCGTAACCTTGTGGCCGCGTTTCGCTGCAACCGTAGCCGCCGCTAAACCAGCAGGGCCTGAACCCACAACTGCTACTTTTTTCGGTGCGTGAGTTGGGGTGTATAGCAATTCGGTTTCGTGACAGGCGCGTGGGTTCACTAAGCAGCTTGCACGTTTGGCTTCAAAGGTGTGATCCAAACAGGCTTGGTTACACGCGATACAGGTGTTGATTTCATCCGCACGGCCTTCGGCGGCTTTGTTGACCCATTCGCTATCGGCAAGGAATGGACGCGCCATGGAAACCATGTCGGCTTTGCCCGAGGCGATGACTTCTTCGGCGGTATCAGGCATGTTGATACGGTTAGATGCAATCACAGGAATATTAACCGCCGCTTTTACTTTTGCGGTGGCATCGACGAATGCCGCACGCGGTACCGAGGTTACGATGGTGGGTACGCGGGCTTCGTGCCAGCCGATACCGGTGTTTAAAATGGTCACACCGGCTTTTTCTAATTCTTTGGCTAGGATTAGCACTTCTTCCATGTCAGACGCGCCTTCAACCAAGTCCAGCATAGAAAGACGGAAGATGATGATGAAGTCGTCACCGGCTTGTTTGCGCACTTCACGGACGATTTCTAACGGTAAACGCATGCGGTTTTCGTAAGAACCACCAAATTCGTCATCACGTTGGTTGGTGCGTGCGTTTAGGAACTGAGTGATGAAGTAACCTTCAGAGCCCATGATTTCCACACCGTCATAACCGGCTTTTTTCGCAAGGGAGGCGGTTTTACCGTATTGGCGGATGGTTTTATAAACTGCTTTAGTGGTCAGTGCTTTCGGTTTAAACGGCGTGATAGGCGATTTGATTGCAGACGGCGCCACATTATAAGGGGTGTAACCGTAACGACCCGCGTGCAAAATTTGCAGGGCAATTTTACCGCCGGCTTCGTGAACGGCACTGGTCACTTTTTTGTGCATTGGAATTTGTAGCGCATTGCTTAAACGCGAACCCAAAGGCAGCAACTCGCCACGACGGTTAGGCGCAAAACCTCCGGTAACCATTAGGGCTACACCACCACGGGCACGTTCGGCGAAGTATTCGGCCAATTGTTTGAAGTGCCAAGGGCGATCTTCCAAACCTGTGTGCATGGAACCCATGATCACGCGGTTTTTTAATGTGGTGAAACCTAAATCTAAAGGCTCAAGTAGGTGCGGGTACTGACTCATCAAGCTGTCCTCTGTTTATTATGGGGGGCAATATAGGGCGCATCTTTTTTAAGGTAAATGACCCTGCTGCGCAATTCGATGATCGAATTGCACGCCGAATGTGAACGCTGACCGTTTTTTATCCGATTTGACCATATATGGGAATTTGCTTGTGCGTATCTGTTCTTTCACAGGCTGATTCATGAGGGCTTATCATGACCTCTGGAGGCGTGTATGCAGATTTCACAAGGTTTACCTTCTCGAAGCTTAGACCAAGCTCAACAATCCCAACAGACTCAGTTGGAGCGATTATCCAGTGGCCGTCGTATCAATAGTGCGAAAGATGATGCGGCTGGCTTGGCGATCAGTAATCGTTTGGATACGCAAAGCCGCTCTATGACGGCCGCCATTCGTAACACGATGGATGGTATTTCCCGTATTCAGGTGGAGGACGGGGCGTTAAGCACTCTGAATGAAGACCTACAGCGTGTGCGAGAACTGACGGTACAACAGCAAAACGGCATTTTGAGCGATAGCGACAAAGCCGCCATTCAAAGTGAAATCGACCAGCGCCTAGAGTCCATTAATACTCAGTTTGAGCAAACACAGTTTAATGGGCAAAACGTGTTTGAGAATCAAGATTTAAACTTTCAAGTGGATGCCAATGCCGGTGATACCATTACCTTAAAAGGCTCCGACGTGGCCAATGTTCTGAAAGATAATGGCATTGAATCGGGTAGCGCCGTGTCGTTGGATGATTTGGATGCCGCTTTGGCCAGTATTAATGAGCGCCGTGTGGATTTGGGAGCGGTTTCCAATCGTTTAGAAAAGTCGGCCGATTTTGTGGCGCTTAAAAATCAAAACAATCAAGAAGCCAGCAGTCGCATACGCGATACGGACTTTGCTCAAGCTTCGTCAGAAAAAGCCAAGAACGATATCCAGAAGCAGGTGGCCATCAGTGTATTCGCCCAAGGGAATGCACAGCGCCAAGATGTTTTAAAGTTACTTGGATAAAAATCGCCTTTTTATGACGCTGCACACAACGCAGCGTTCCATCTAAGACTTCGGTTTTCAATTGTTTTAAAGCTGTGTACTGTATGGCAAAACAGGGGGCAGCTATGACAATAAAAACAACCACCCATTACCGTACCTGTAACTTATGCGAAGCCATGTGTGGCCTTAAAGTTGAGCATCAAGGTACTAAAATTCTTTCCATAAAAGGGGATGAAAACGACCCCTTTAGTCAAGGACACATTTGTCCTAAAGCGGTTGCGCTTCAAGATTTATACGAAGATCCCGATCGTTTAAAAATGCCCATGGAGCGCACCGAAAACGGCTGGCAAGAAATCAGTTGGAAAGAGGCGTTTGATAAAGCCGCCGCAGGCATTGCCAAGATCCAAAAACAACACGGTAAGAATGCCTTAGGGGTGTATCTTGGAAACCCCAACGTGCATAACCTAGGTGGCATGCTTACTATCCGTCATATTTTAACGGCGCTAAAAACACGAACTCGTTTCAGTGCTACGTCGGTGGATCAATTACCTCATCACATTGTGGCTTATCATTTATTTGGCCATCAATTGCGCATTCCTGTGCCAGATATTAATCGCACTGATCACATGGTCATCATGGGTGCCAATCCGTTAGCCTCTAACGGCAGCATCATGACAGTGGCCAATGTTCGTCAAAAAATCAAAGACATCAAAAAACGCGGTGGCAAAGTGGTGGTGATTGATCCACGCAAAACTGAAACCGCGGACTTGGCTAGCGAGCACCATTTTATTCGCCCAGCATCGGATGTGGTTTTGTTATTAGCCATGGTGAATCATCTATTTTCACACAATTTAATTAAACCTTCCCGCGCATTGGATTTAGCCAAAGGGTACGAAGCCATTGGCGAACAGGTGAAACCGTTTTCATTAGAATACGCCGAGCAGCACACGGGCATCGCGGCAAAAGACATTGCAAAAATGGTAGAAGAATTTTGCGCGGCGGATAAGGCGGTTTTATACGGGCGCATGGGTGTGAGCGTGCAAGAGTTTGGTTTGTTAAGCCAATATCTCATCATGCTATTTAATTTATTAACCGGATCGTTGGATGAAGAGGGGGGCATGATGTTCCCAACACCCGCGGCGGACATCGTGGCCAATAGCGGACCAGGTTATTTTAATAAACGCCAATCTCGCGTGCGTGGTTTACCAGATTTTAATGGTGAATTTCCTGTGGCGTGTTTGTCTGAAGAAATTCTCACTCAAGGTGAAGGCCAAATAAAAGCCATGTTCACTGTGGCTGGCAACCCAGTTTTAAGTACGCCAAATGGTCAGCAATTGGATGTGGCGTTAGAGTCATTAGACTTTATGGTGTGTGTAGATTATTACTTAAATGAAACCACACGCCATGCCAATATTATTCTACCGCCAGTCTCGCCTATTGAACGGGATCATTACGACATTTCGTTTCACAATCTAGCGGTGCACAATACGGCGAAATTCTCACAGGCCATGTTTAAAACGCCAAAAAATGCGCGACATGATTGGCAAATTTATTTGGAACTCGCCAAACGTTTACAACCGAAGCTACCGTTTATGCAAAAAATCATGCGTGGTGTGACAGCTGTGTTTGGTCCTAACTTTTTATTGGATGCCATGTTAAAACGGGGTCCACATAAAAATCTCAGTTTAAAAGCCTTAAAGCAGCAGCCCCATGGTGTGGATCTAGGCCCATTACAATCTGGTTTGCCTCGTGTGCTCAAACACAAAGATAAAACCATTCATTTAAATCAAGAGTTTTACTTTGCTGATCTTGCACGATTGAAAGATAAATTCGATCACGCTTCGACCTCGCAAGATGCCAATGACGCTTTATTAATTGGCCGCCGTCATGTGCGCAGTAATAATTCTTGGATGCACAATAGCCAGCGTTTAGTGAAGGGAAAATCCCGTTGTACGTTGCTGATTCACCCTGATCATGCGCAGCAGTTGAATATTGTGGATGGCCAGTCTGTGCAAGTGACCTCCCGTGTTGGGCAGGTGGTCATTGCAGCAGAAGTGAGTGATGAAATCATGCCCGGTGTGGTGAGTATCCCCCATGGTTGGGGCCATAACCGTAAAGGCACGAATCAATCCATTGCGGATGCTAATGCGGGTGTGAGCGTGAATGATTTAACCGATGATCACATGATTGATGGTTTATCAGGTAATGCGGCGGTGAATGGTGTGCCAGTGACCCTGCTGCCAATCGTGCAAAAAGCGGCGGTATAAACATCAATGAATTTGATCGCTTCGCTCATTTTGCCAACACAGCAAGTTGCGTAAGCTGTGTGCACTGAGAACAAGAATAAAAGGTGATGTATGGATTTACAGAATAAAGTTGCCATCGTAACGGGTGGTGCTTCGGGTTTAGGCTTAGCGGCCTGCGAAGCCTTGGTGGCCAAAGGAGCAAAGGTTTGTATCTTTGATATGAACCGTGAAATGGGTGAGAAGGCGGTAGCTGACCTTGGTCAAGGCAGTGCCTGCTTTGCTGAGGTGAATGTGACCGATGAAGCATCGGTTTCAGCAGGGATTCAAGTGTGTTTAAACGCCTTTGGTGCGCTACACATCGTACTTAATAGTGCAGGCATTGGCCCGCCAGAAAAGGTCATTAACCGTGAAGGTGAGCCATTGCCATTGGCCAATTTCAAAAAAATTGTGGATGTAAATTTATTTGGCACTTTCAACGTATTAAGCAAGGCAGCTGCAGAAATGGCAAAGGGCGAGCCATTCAACGACGATAATGGTCGTGGGGTGATCATCAATGTGGCCTCTGTAGCGGCGTTTGATGGTCAAATTGGTCAGCCTGCTTATGCAGCCAGTAAAGCGGGTGTTGCGGGTATGGCGTTGCCCATTGCGCGTGAATTAGCCCGCTATGGCATTCGTTGTAATACCATTGCACCGGGTTTATTCCGTACGCCTTTAGCTGAAAGCCTTGGTGAAAAAGTCATCGAAGCCCTAGGTAATAGTGTGGAATACCCAAAACGTCTTGGGGACCCAAAAGAGTTTGGTAAGCTCGTGGTACAAATCGCTGAAAACGATTACCTCAATGGTGAAGTGATTCGTTTAGATGGTGCCATCCGCATGGCGGCCAAATAATATAGATCAATATATTCGTGGCCAAATTAAGGCTTGGTCGTACTTCTAGGTGTGATAAAGTAGCCCAGCCCATATTGGCCATAGAACAAATAGGATAATAACAATGAAACGATTCTTAGCTCTCACCGCGTTGGCATTTGGTTTGTCTGGTCATGCCATGGCTGACAATATGTCTCCAGAAGGCACCTGGAAAACCATCGATGATGAAACCGGTAAAGCCAAAAGCTTGGTTCAAATCTGGATCGAAGATAATCAATTAAACGGTAAAATCATTGAGTTGATTGAACCTGAAGAAGAAAACCCTAAGTGCACCGAGTGTGAAGGGGATAAAAAAGATCAACCAATCGTTGGTATGCAATTCATCTGGGGTCTAACCAAAGATGGTGATGTTTGGGATGACGGTGAAATCCTTGATCCTGCTAGCGGTAGCGTTTACAGCTCTAAAATTGAAGTGATCGAAGGTGGTCAAAAACTGGATGTACGTGGTTATATCGGTTTTGCTTTTGCTGGTCGTTCACAAGTTTGGGAACGTGTTGAAGCACAACCAGCTGAAGCAGCACCAGCTACTCAAGCGGCGGCAGAAACAGCAGCGAACTAAAAACTTTAAATTTACGAAACAAAAAACGCGATGTGCAAGCATCGCGTTTTTTTATGCCAATAATTTATCTGGCGTACTTGGCTTACTAAAATAGTAGCCTTGAATGTAATCACATTGCATGTTTTTGAGTATTTGCCATTGCTCATGGGTCTCTACTCCTTCGGCAATGGTTTTTAATTTTAAATGCTGGGCGAGATCAATAATGGCCGCCACTATGCTTTTATCATTCTCGTCACTCTCTAAGTGTTTTACAAACGCTTGATCAATTTTTAAAGAATCAATTGGGAATTGCTTTAAATAGCTCAAAGACGAATATCCCGTTCCAAAATCATCAATGGCCAGTGAAAAACCCATTGCTTTCAGTTTTTTCATAATGCTAATGCTTTGATCCGCGTTTTCCATAATTAAGCTTTCGGTGATTTCCAATTCAATATGCTGTGGGTTCACTTGAGTGCTTTCAATCAGTTGGCTGAGTTGATCTAGAAAGTGTCGGTATTGAAATTGTCGCGCTGAAATATTGATGGCGATTTGGATGTTGTGTCCAGCATCATGGAACTGTTTGGCCTGTTTGAATCCTTGTTCGATGATCCAGTAGCCAATCTGAATGATCAAGCCGGTTTGCTCTGCCACTGGAATAAATGTAGCTGGACTCATCATAGAGCCATCTTCTTTAAACCAGCGAATCAGAGATTCAGCTGCACAAATTTTGCCACTTTGAGCATCGACCTTGGCCTGATAGAACATGATGAACTGATGCTTTTCTAACGCTTCCCGCATTCCACGCTCAATGGGTAACCAGCTCTGTTCACTAGCATGAAATTGAGGGTGGTAGGCTTCGATGGAGTCGCCTAATTTACGTGCGTGGTTAAGTGCTGCATGTGCGTTACTGATTAAACCTTGTGTGGTGTTGCCATCTTGTGGGTAATGACAATAGCCCATGCTTAAATTCAAATAATAACTGTGTTGGTTTACATACAGCGCTTCGTCCATGGCACCTTGGATTAATTTGGCGTTGTACAGCACTTCATTCGTGTTGGCGTGTGATACCAATAAACAAAACGTCGAAGCCTCCAAGCGATAGGTGTCAATTTGACAGCTCATACTGGCGGTGAGTTCTTGCAAGCGTTTGCCTAAGTGATGAATGATGTCATCACCGATATGGTAGCCTTGGCTTGCGGTGATAAATTTAAAGCGATCAATACTAATTAATAAAATAGAGCACGCTTGAGTGTGCTTGATATGGTGGGTCAAGTCTAATTCAAACTTACGGCGATTAGGTAAGCCAGTATGTACGTCGTGAAAGGCTTGGTATTCTAATTGATCTTGCGCCTCTTTGCGTTCGGTCACATCTTCGATGTATAGATGGCAGCTTTCAAGATCACGTAATAACGACAGGCTGAATTCTAAATGTTTGGTATCTATGTCGGCGTTGAAATTGATTTGCCCGTCGTAATTTTTTTGCCAAGATTTTAAATTTTCTTGAAAGTCTGTTGGGAGTAAATCGGTGAGGTTTTCAGATTCTGGGTAAATCTCTTTTAATAGTTTTTGGCTAGCAGGATTGGCAAATAAAATCTCACCCTGCCAATTTAAATTCATCACTGGGTTGGGGTTACGCTCAGGGAACTTAGCTAAAGCTCGACGTTTAGCGGTTTTACGGATATTGATTTGCGTAAAATATCCTAGTACTAAGGCACTGGCCATAATGACCAGCGTATAGAGAATCACTAAGTTCACCATTTCTTGGATTTGTTGCTGGCTGCGTATTGTTTGTTGCTGCGCGTGTTCTTCAACTTCTTTTGTGAGAGTGACCAAAATAGCTTCGGCTTGTTGTCCTACTTTGGTGAGTTGTGCGAGATCCGCTCGTGCTTGATCCCAGTCTGTGCTGTTGGAGATTAAATTCACATCAATGGCATTTTGTAGGGCTTTTATTTCGCCGTAGAGTTTAGGCAGGGTCATCACATGACCGGAAAAGCCTTCATTGATGGCCATCAATTGATCCGCTAGTTCAGTTTCTGTGGATTTGATTTTTTCCCACAAACCTTCCCGAGTGGTTCTTGCATAATATTCGTAGAGTAGGCGTTCGTGCTCGGTGATGCTGGCACGTAGCTGCTTAATAAGGTTGAGCTTAGGGATGGTGACGGATACCAAGTTGCGGCTGCTGATACCGGCTTGTTCACCACTGTTTCGCACAATATAGGACATGATCACGCCAATGGCGATAACGGTGGCTAATATGATCCATATGCGCTTGGTGAGGCTCATTGCAAAGCTCTATTGCGTGATGTTATGTCTAAGCATAGACATATTTCGCTGATTTTTACTGCAATAGCTGAACTGGTTCACGGCTTGGATAGGCTTTCCTAGAGTCTAGCGGGTGAATCCTCTAGGATTTAGCCGCTATTTTTAGCACACAACAACAAATAGGGGAGAAGACTATGTTAAAGCACTTAGTAATTTTAATGGCGGCAGCAATGTTAATGGCGTGTGGCGAAGAGCCAATGACAGAACAAGCAGAAGCAGCAGTTGAAGCGGTTCAAGAACAAGCAGCAGCTGCGGTTGAATCTGCTGAAGCGATGGCTGAAGACGCACAAGAAAGCACAGAAGAAGCGATGGCCACTGCAGAAGAAGTAATGCAAGAAACGGCAGAAGCGGCTGAAGAAAAAGTAGAAGCGGTTAAAGAAGCGGTTGCTACTGGCACTGTTGAAGGTTAATCCTTTTTAATGAGCCTAAGTGTCACTTAGGCTCATTTTATTCTCATCCTTTCCTCCCGCTTTCACCGCTTTTGCTTTATCATCTTTTCCTTATTCAGCGTTTTTAAGGTGCATTGTGCAGTTACAAGTGGCCGCATTCAGTATTCGAACAAACCTTGCGTTTCTCGTGCATGAAGGTTTGCCTGCACAGCCTTTATATCAATTAGTGGGTTTGACCCGTGAAGAGTTAGATGATGCCGACCGCATGGTCGATGTGAGCATTTCTGAGTCGCTATTAGCCCATGGCGCGCAACAACTCAATTACCCTGATTTAGGATTTCGCATTGGCAAATGGGGCGATAGCGGTCGTTGGGGATTGTTGGGGCATATAGTGGATTGCTGCCATTCCATTACTCAAGCGCTGGAACTACAAAAAAAATACCAGTCTTTAGTGGGTAATGTGTCTCGTCCTGAATTTTTAATGGGGGAGAACAGTTGCACGTTAAAATGGATTCCGCACTATCAGTGTAGTTATCATTTAAATGAGGAGGTGGTCACCAGTTGGGTGGCGTTTGCGAAAAAGGTGATCGGATTAAAACTGGCGCCAATTGAAATCCATTTCACCCATGATTTACATGGCAATATGGAAGACTATGAAGCGTTTTTTGGTTGCCCAGTAAAATTTAATTCTCAGTACACGGGTATAGTGTTTGATCGCAGCATTCTGGAACTGCCATTGTTAGGTTACAGTCCGGATTTATTAAAAGTGCTAACTAGTTACGCGGATCTATTAGTCGGAAAAAAACACAAAAGTGCGGCTAATGAGGTTATCACTCAATATATTGTGGAAAGTCTGGCAACTAAGGTGCCGAGTTTAGAAGATGTGGCGGCTTTTTTAGGCGTAAGCTCACGCAGTTTGCAGCGCAAATTTAAGCAGCAAGGCACAAATTTTAAAGCCATTGTTGATGATGTGCGTAAGGAATATGCGTTTAGCTATCTGTTACAAACCAATTATAAAATGAGTTATATCGCACAGGTGCTTGGTTTTTCTGAGCAGAGTGTGTTTCAGCGTGCATTTAAACGTTGGACGGGGATGACCCCAGGAGAATACCGTGATCGCCACGGCATTCCCCAAGACGATTAATTACATCCCATTTTTGAAGCGTTTCTCTTTATAAATATCACTTTCTCTAACGCTGTTTAATGCAGATGTATACTGTTTTAAAAACTGTAAGCCTTCATCAATGCGGGTGGCGATATAGTCGGTGGGCGCAATAAATTCACCATTTTCATTGATGGTGTCGTTCACATGGTCAATGACAGTGCTCACAGGAATATAATTTATAAAGCTATTCTTGTAGCTGCTCATACGCAGTTCACTGATTGGGTAGCGGCCTCCGGTACCCGCACTGACGGTGACAATATAGGCCGGCTTATGTGAAAAACACCCATTGAAATAAAAAAATAAATTTTTGAAAGCAGGTGGTGTCATACCATGCCATTCAGGTACGACAAACACATAGCCTTCGGCATTATTGAGTTGCTGTTGTACGTTGGTATTGGCGCTGGCACCTTCTTGCCAGAGTGGAATATCGGCTGTGTGTAAATCTAATAAGCTGGTATTGATGTCTGTGAGTTGCTTTTCGATATAGGTTGCCACATGACGAGATGCGGATTCCTCTCGTGTACTGGCACTGATGATACAAATATTCATATTAACCCCTTGGCAAAAATCTCAGTATCCCATAGACAGATGCAAAGTCATTGGTATCATCCGCCAATGATTGATCCATAGTTAGAAAGTGTAGGTGTAAATGTTAAAGCAATGGGTATTTTTATTGATAACTAGCTGGGCATGGCAAGTTCATGCTTTGCCAGCCTTTACGGATATCTATGGGTCAGCCCAGCTGGCGGATATTGCTTATAGTAATGGAGACCACCAAGCCTCTTTACACTCCATTGGTCACAAATTACACCGCCAAACTGTGTTGCCTAATGTAGAAGTAAATTATCTGTTATCCGAAAAAGATGGCGTGCAATACATTACGGTACGTGGAACGGCTAACTTGCAAAATGCATTGGTGGATTTGGATATCAATTTAAAGCAAGATACGAAACTCAATATTTTAGTGCATCAAGGCTTTGCACAAGCAGCAGAGTTAATTTATCAAGATGTGCAGCCATTATTAAATAAAGCCCGCCCAATCCAAACTACAGGTCATAGCCTAGGGGGAGCGGTGGCGGTGATTTTGGCCATGTATTTAAAGACAGATGGCTTTGATTTACCGCAAGTGATCACGTTTGGGCAGCCAAAGGTCACCAATGTAACCGGCGCCAATGCCTTTGACGATCTACCATTACTGCGCGTAGTTACCCCTGACGATGCAGTACCTTTAGTGCCTCCATTAAGTCCGCTGCAGATTAAAAACTTGGATGTTTACTGGCATATGGGTGAAGAAATGATTTTATTACCTGATCAGCAATACACCATGACCTCAGGCTTAAAGGCCATGTTAAGGGCTACTAAGTTTACAGATGCACTGCCGGGTGAGCACAATTTGAATGCTCATAAAATGCAAACCTATCTCAGCTTGATAGTGTCTAAACTGCATGAAGCAAAAGAAGTTCCGTATCAAACTGGGATCAATTTGTTTGGTTTGAGCTTGGATTAATAGGGTGGTAACTGAGCATAAAATGTGCATTTAGAGGTTGGCTTTTGTGGAGGGGAATTGCTTGCAAAACCTTCACAAAATCAATTGCTTAGTATATAGTTCCCTCCTCTTTTTTTACCGCGTTCGTGGTAAATCTTGTCGGGGCATAGCGCAGCCTGGTAGCGCACCAGCATGGGGTGCTGGGGGTCGTAGGTTCAAATCCTACTGTCCCGACCATTTAATTCCTGTCTTATTATTACTTATTACGGCTTTAATCTTTTTAATTCTTCTTGGCATTGAGCCAATTTTTGTCCGGTTTCCCGTAGGCGTTTAGATAATATTTCAGCCAGAATACGATAAAACACGGAATAAAAAGCACTTTGTTCTTCTGGTGGTAAGCTATCCATGAAGGATGCGTCGATGGCGAGACATTTTGTTGTAATGGTTGCACTGACGGTTGCAGAGCGCGCTTCACCATCTAATACAGCTAGCTCGCCAAAGGTATCCCCGCTCTCATTAAAGCGTGCCAATTCGTTACCGGCTTTTGTGATTCTTACTTCGCCATAAACTAGAATGTAAATCCAGCTATCAAAAACGCCTTCTTTCGTGATGACCTCATCGGCCTCGTAGGTACGCAGCTTACTCAGTTGAAGCATATCTAGGATGTGGCAGGCATCAATATTCTTCATAAATGGGAAGCTTCTCAGCTTATCAATGAGATCCGTTCTGCCATTTAGGTATTCACTTTCTTGCATGGTGTTTATTTCAAGTTGCCATATATTAAGGATAGCAAAGGATGGCCAATGCAGTGGGAGATGCTGATAAATATTACCCACATAAAAAAAGCCAAGAGTATAAATACTCTTGGCTTTTCATTAGACCGCTATTGTCTAATTCAGGTCGCTGGATTAACGGCCAGCTTTCAAGTTTGCCCAGAAGCGAGTCATCAACTTGCTGATTTTTGGTGAGTAAACTGTAAGAGGGAACAGTTTGTCTTGTACCGCAGCAGATGGATAAATGCTTGGGTTACTTGAGATTTCTTCATCTAGTAACGCTTTAGAAGCAGGTACTGCGTTTGGATACCAAACGTAGTTAGAGATGCCTGCCATTACTTTAGGTTCTAACAAGTAGTTGATGAACTTGTAAGCGTTATCAGCGTTTTTCGCATCTTTAGGAAGCGTCAACATATCAAACCAAACAGAAGTACCTTCTACTGGAATGGTGTAAGCGATTTCTACACCGTTTTCCGCTTCATCAGCACGATCCATTGCTTGTAGGATATCGCCAGACCAACCGATGGCCACACAGATATCACCATTCGCTAGGTTGTTGATGTACTGAGAAGAGTGGAACTGTGTGATAGAAGGACGCACAGATTTAAGTAATTGAGCCGCTTTGCTGCTTTCTTTGTAGTCAGCTGCATTTTGTGAACTTGGATCTGCACCAACATAGTTTAACGCAAGAGGGTAGATTTCATCGGCAGAGTCTAAGAAAGATACGCCACACTCTTTAAGCTTGGCTAGGTTTTCAGGTTTGAAAACAAGGTCCCAGCTATCAACTGGAGCGTCTTTACCTAGATACTTTTCAACAAGTTTAACGTTATAGCCGATACCAGTGGTGCCCCATAGGTAAGGAATACCGTGCTTGTTGTCTGGGTCCAATTTAGCCAGAGTCTTCATTAGACCTTTATCCAAACCCTTGTAGTTAGGGATTTTAGATTTGTCTAATTCCTGAAATACGCCGGCTTGAATTTGACGAGCCATGAAAGTCGATGAAGGCACCACGATGTCGTAACCCGCATTACCTGCCAACATTTTAGCTTCAAGTACTTCGTTACTGTCGAATACATCGTTAGTAACTTTGATACCTGTGTTTTTTTCAAACGTTGGAATTGTATCTTCAGCAATATAGTCAGACCAGTTGTAGAAGTTTAATTCTTCTGCAGCTTGAGCTGAAAAACTCGCGGCAATACCAAATGCCAGGGCTGTGGCCGTCTTTTTAAATGACGGCTTAGTTGGTGCTTTCATAGAGTCTACCTCTTTGTTGTGTATGTTATGTTGTTATTAGATTTTTATTATTATGTCACGAGGCCAATTTGATTGTTTTTTAAACGTTCAAAAGCAAAAACTCACGCTCCCAAGAACTAATTACTTCATGGAAAGTTTCAAATTCTTTACGCTTCACGCCAATGTAGGCATCCACGAAAGAAGAACCCATGATTTCAATTAATTCAGGACAGTCTTCTAATAAACGCAATCCTTCTTCCAGAGTTCGAGCAATCTCAACTTCGTCATCCGGTGACACGCTAGTTGGTTCTGTCGGTTTCAGTTTTTCTTTCATGCCAAGATAACCACAAGCTAAGCTGGCTGCAATGGCTAAATAAGGGTTGCAATCCGCACCTGGGAAACGGTTCTCAATTCGAGTGGCTTCCGCTACTGCTTCAGGAACACGTAAACCTGCTGTACGGTTATCAATACCCCAGTTCATGTTAATAGGCGCTGCAATTTCTGGTGCAAAGCGACGGTAAGAGTTCACGTTTGGTGCGTAAAAACTGATCGCGTTGCCTGTGTATTTTTGCAAGCCACCAATGTAATTCATAAAACGTTCGCTGTAACTGCCATCTTCGTTTGCAAAAATGTTTTTGCCGGTTTTCACATCAATCAAACTTTGATGGATGTGCATGGAGCTACCAGGCTCTTTTTGCATCGGTTTGGCCATAAACGTTGAGTAAATGCCATGTTTTAGTGCAGTTTCTCTCAATGTGCGTTTAAACACAAAGACCTGATCCGCCAAACTTAGAGCGTCACCATGAAGGAAGTTAATCTCCATTTGAGCTGCGCCAGATTCGTGGATTAGCGTGTCCACGTTCAGCCCTTGGGCATCACAAAATGAATATAAGGTATCGATTACAGGGTTGAATTCATTAACGGCATCAATACTGTAAGACTGGCGCGCGTTCTCTGCACGACCAGAGCGACCAGTAGCCGGTTTGATTTCGTAATCTGGGTCTAGATTTTGTTGAACCAGATAAAACTCAACTTCCGGTGCGATAACCGGCTTCAAGCCTTCTTTTTCATATAAAGCCAATACACGGCGCAGTACTGAACGACTAGATAGAGGGTGTAACTCACCTTTACTGGTGTAACAATCGTTAATAACTTGTGCAGTTGGCTCATCGGCCCAAGGTACCACGCGTAGTGTGTTCGGGTCAGGAACAAGGAACATGTCTTTATCGGTAGGGTCCACGATATCGTCGTGGTTGCTGGCCCAATCACCGGTTACGGTTTGGACCAAAAGCGTCTCTGGGATGCGACCGCCTTTTTCAGCAAGGAATTTTTTAGTTGGGTAAAACTTACCGCGAGCATTACCTGTCATATCTGGCAGAGTGGATTCTACCTCGGTAATACCGTTTTCTTTAAGAAACCTAGCAACGGCTTCCATAAATCACCTTCTTGGTCATATGTTTACAGCTTAACAGTATTGACGAGATTGCTTATTTAGCAAATCTCATACCTATAATTAAGCTAAAGTAAATAACTTACCTTATAGGACAATACTCTGATAAATATTTGAAATTAAATACCCATTAGGGGGTAGATAAGTCAAATGTCATAAAATAATAAACCGAATTATTATTCGATTTGTAGCCTATTTTAATGGATGCTAAAAATCAACAAGTTCAAGCGTCTTAGAAGAATAAATTACATGAGTTGTGAGTTTTTCAAATTAGAAGTATTATTCGGTTTTTAAATGATAAAAGAATGTCGCTCAGGCGGCTTTAGATAATGGAGGTGTTTATGCCACACGTAGATTCATACTATGCCGCCACGGCCAATCAGCAGTTCGATTTCCCTGAGTTACAAGGTGAAGTAAATAGTGATGTTTGTATCATAGGTGCTGGTTTTACGGGGCTTTCAGCGGCATTACACCTTGCGGAAAAAGGTTATAGCGTCAGTCTACTAGAAGCGGAAAAGGTTGGCTGGGGGGCATCGGGTCGCAACGGCGGTCAGGTTTGTCAGGGCCATAATATGGGTCATGATGAATTAATCAAAAAAGTGGGCAAACCTATGGCGGACAGTCTATGGGATATGTCCATCGAATCCGTTGATTTGGTTAAGAAATTGATCGAAAAGCACAATATTGACTGTGACTTGAAATCCGGTGTTTTGCACGTGGCAGCCAAGCCTAGTCATGTGAAAGAACTAAAAGAAAGTGTTGAATATAAACGCAATGTTTTGGGTTATGACAAAATTGAATTTGTTGAAAAATCCGAAGTAGAAGCCATGCTTGGGACTGATCGTTACCACGCGGGTGAATTCTGGAAAGATGGTGCGCATTTACACCCATTGAACTATGCATTGGGTTTGGCAAAAGCGGCGGTGGATGCTGGCGTTAAAATTTATGAAAACAGCCGTGTGACGGACTACAAAGGCGGCAGTAATGCCTATGTGAAAGCCGGCCAAGGTGTTGTGAAGCCAAAATACATTCTACTGGCGTGTAATGGATACCTTGGCAAGCTAGAGCCAAGAATTGCCGGTAAAATCATGCCTATTAATAACTTCATTTTGGCAACTGAGCCGTTACCTGAAGAGTTGTATCGTAAGATTAACCGTGATGATGTGGCGGTTGCGGATTCTAAGTTCGTGATTAACTACTTTAAGCTTTCTGGCGATAACCGTTTGCTTTGGGGGGGTGGTGAAAATTACACCACAAAATTCCCAAATGATATTCCGAACTTTGTGCGTAAATACATGCTGGAATTTTATCCAGAATTGGCGGATTTGAAGCTAGATTACGGTTGGGGTGGTACACTGGCCATTACCCTTAACCGCATGCCGTATTTTGATCGTATCGAAGAGAACGTATTTGCGGCGCAAGGTTATTCGGGTCATGGCGTGGCGCTTGCTACCTTGGGTGGTAAAATCATGGCGCAAGCCGTAAGTGGCAGTGCAGAGAAATTCGATGTATTTTCTGCGGTACCGACGCCAACCTTCCCAGGCGGCACATTGTTGCGCTTCCCTGGGTTGGTAGCAGGCATGTTGTATTATGCTATGCGCGATCGTTTCTTTTAATTAGCAAAGGGTGCTTAGTGGGACGCTAAGCATCTTTTTTATGGTTTATGGGATTATATGGCCAGCTCTCGAAAAAAAGTGGTAACGAATCAACCTCTTGAACAAACTAAAGATGTGGCACCGCGTAATGCGCCGGTGCAAGGGCGTTCAAAGATGCGTTCAAAGCAAATCATTGATGTAACCGGTGAATTGCTTGAACGTGTGGGATTGGATGATCTCAATACTATTTTGATCGCGAAAGAGGTGGGCATCTCGATAGGGTCTTTGTACCACTATTTCCCTAATAAACATGCCATCTTGTATGCCATGGCCATGCGCTGGTTAGAAGAAATTGAAGCGGTGCTCAATGAATTTGAAACCTGGTCTATTGAAACCATGGCATTGGATGAATTGGTGAGCAAGATGCTTAACACCAATTTGAAAGTATACAAAAAACAAAAAGCCATTTTGACCCTAGTTCAGGCTATGTTCTCCGTGCCTGAATTAAGACAGCTGGATTATCAGCACGATGAATTAGTGATTCGCAAAATGGCGCAAGTGTTTAAGCGTATGGGAATACCTCATCACTTAAAAGAACGTGAACGTCTCGCGCGTGTCTACCTTGAAACTACCCATGCGATGTTCCTCGTGGTGGTGAATCAGAAAGGTGAGCGGGCTAAGCGTACGTTAAATGATTTGAGTTTGATGATTAAAATCTTGCTTAACACTTATTTGAATGATGAATCCAATCACAATTGATTAAGCCAAAGGTGCAATATGTCTGCCGTTAAATTATTACGTGTAAGCCCATCTGTTGAGTCGCAAGAGCAAACGCCAGTGAATCCCGAGCGTATTATTTCAGGCGCGCCGTTAGAGCGTTTGAATAATGTATTTACGAATACTAAAGAAAACTTCTTTTGCGGTGTATGGGAATCCACAACCGGCAAGTGGAATTTAAATTACACGGAAGATGAGTTTTGCTACATGATCGAAGGTAAAGCGATTTTAACGGATGCTGACGGTCACGCAGAAGAAATCAACGCAGGTGATGCGTTTGTGGTCCCCGCTGGTTTTCAAGGTATATGGGAAACCATAGGTGTGGCCAAGAAATTCTATTCCATTTACGAAGAAGCCTGATTGTAAATAATCACTCTCCCCAAAAGACATAAGGGTTTTGTTTTTTGGGGAATTTATAGTCTGATAGTGCTATCAGATTTCAGTAATACGTGATTCATGAAAGAGTTGGTTGACCCAGCTTGATGTGAATTGACGCTGCACCGTAATTCCATAAAAGTTTTCAAATATATTTGGCAGCGGCATATAGCAAATTAATGTGCCTTGCTTGATCTCGTCTTTTACTACCACTTCAGGTAGAACCGCCAGTGCGCCACTATCCCTAGCCAGTAGTCGTAGCATGGCCATGTCATCGGTTTCAGCTAGGATGTTAGGCTTAAATTGGTATTGGCTACAGAAGCCATCAAAGCTTCTTCTGATTTCGCTTTTTTCACCGGGCAGGACCCAGCGAAACTCGTCATAATTTTTGGGAAATGGCGTTTTGATTTTAAGTGATTTGGGGCCGACGATGGCGAGTGGTTGTCTGGCGATGAGCTGACTTAACCATGGAGTACCATCGTTTTCGTCGGTCCCTATTTGTGTGTTCGTTAAAATCAAATCGAACTCATGTTTGGCCAGGCCATTAAGCAAGCTAGACATGCCCATCGAATGCAGACTAAAACGAACCTTATGCTGCTTGTCGATCAACATGGGCTGAATGAACCCTTCAATGAAGTTACGCGACATGGTTGAAAGCATACCAATGCGGACATGTTGAAACTCAGGCTCTACACCGCGCATTATCAAGGATTCTAATTCTTCACCTTTAGTAAATATGTCTTGAGCATAAGCTAGCACCTGCTGGCCAGCGCCGGTTAGCAATAGCTTTCGGGCTCGGCGTTCAAACAGAAGCGTTCCCATGCTGTCTTCTAACTGTTTGATTTGAGAGGACAGAGCGCTTTGTGAGACATGCAAGGATTTAGCGACCTGAGTAAGGTTGCCATGGGTGGCGACTTGCCAGAAATAGTATAAGTGGTGGTAATTCAGGCGGCTCATATCGTTCTTTAAAATAGAATAAAATCATATTTTATATCTATTTTACTTAAATTTCTCAATATCGATAATGACAATAATTCATTATTGAGAGATCACTTATGTCTTTTATTGAGTATCTTCCGGTCATATTTGGCCTTTTTGTCCCAGTGATGTTTTTCCTCGGTTATATTCAGTCCAGTCTGATGAAACCCAAATACACTTGGCGATTCGCTCATATCAATGGCTTGATTGCTTTATGTAGTAGTGTTGCGTTAGCCATATTCATGGCACTTCAGGGGCGTTCTGAATTAGCACACCCTTGGGTTAATGTTACCCAGCTTACACCGGTGATTCTGATTACCATTTCAGTGGTGGCATTCGTGGTTTTACGTTTCAGTCAAAACTACATGCAGGGTGAGCCTAGGCAAGAAAGATTTTCAGGCATGTTACAGCTGACATTCGCTGCGGCATCTATGGTGGTTTTAAGTAATCATCTTTTGGTTTTATTACTTGCTTGGTTCATTGTCAGTTTATCTATGCATCAATTGCTTCTTTTCTATCCCGATCGCCCAAGGGCGGTTTTAGCGGCCCATAAAAAATTCATCTTTGCTCGACTGGCGGAAATCAGTTTGTTAACCGCTTTTATTTTGCTGTATCTAGAGCACGGTACTTGGTTGATCAGTGACATTCTAAATGCATACACAGCAGGGACGATTTTGAATCTGCAAGAAAACATCTCCGCTTGTTTAATTGCATTAGCGGTATTGATTAAGTGTGCACAGCTGCCTGTTCATGGTTGGTTGATTCAAGTGGTGGAGGCGCCTACGCCAGTGTCAGCAGCCTTGCATGGTGGTGTCATCAACATGGGCGGAATTTTATTGATTAGTTTTGCACCGTTGTTTGCACTCTCAAGTGCCGCGCAGTGGTTAGTTTTAGTTGTGGCGGGAGTGAGTGTCTTTATTGCCGCACTTGTGATGACGACGCGCGTGAGTATCAAGGTTCGCTTGGCTTGGTCCACCAGTGCACAAATGGGATTGATGCTAATCGAATGTGCCTTGGGGTTATATGAATTAGCGTTGTTGCATCTAGTCGCCCACTCATTCTACAAAGCCTACAGCTTTTTGAATTCAGGCAATGCGGTGAAGCAAACTATTATTGCGCGCTCAGCAGTAGAGCGACCACCCAGTCTTTTCCAATGGGGAATTATGGGCGTACTACTCGCCACGATAGCGATAATAACGGTTATGTTTGTCAACCAAAATGCGATTCAGTTGCAGTGGTTTATTAGCTCTTGGGTCTTGTTATTCTTGTCTGCTCTCATGTTTGTTGTTCAACGTAACAGTGGACACAATCAATTAAACATCATTTCTCAATTGATGTTTGCAAGCGGTATTGTGGCAGCGTATGCGACCTTAAAATATACATCATTCTCATTACTCAACCCTGTGGAGCACACCTATAGTATTTGGGCGGATCTTTGGGTCAGTTTGATGTTTGTTGGTTTATTTTTAGCGGGTTATATCCAACGCTATCAATTGCATCAAAAATGGGTCAGTGCTTGTAATTTGGTTTTATATTCTGGCTTGTACATCGATGAATGGAGTTCGCGAATCACATTGGCAATTTGGCCTAAAGCGATGCCTCAGAGAGTTAACGCAAAACGAATTACTGAAAGTCATGAGGAGAGCCTGTTATGAATCATTTATCGTTAATGGACCAATCGTTAACACCGTTTCAATATCAGGCTATTCAGTCCGCCTGTAATAAGGTAGCGCCAACTTGGCCGCTCGATCAAAGTATTGCGGTGAATCCATATTGGAATATGCGTCATCAATCAGTTGCTGAAGTGGCAGCGAATTTGTCAGCTCTTGCAAAAATCCGCAGCTTAATGCCGGCTAGTTATTATCAATCACAGTATCAAGCTGGGGTTGTTAATGATAAGCATTTGAAAAAATCAGCGCATAGGCTTGGCTTGGATTCAATTGATACGAACTTGTCGACTCTTGAAAAGAGTTTAGGAGAGCTGAGCCATTGGCATAATATTAGCGATCTGCTCGATGCAGACAGAGAAAATAAAATGGCTTGGCGCGATGAGATTACGCATCAAATCAGCCAGTATTGTGCGGCTTACTTTCAATACGATGGCCCACTGAAGCCAATACATTCAGAGTATAAAACTGGGTTCTATCAAACCTGGCTTGCTACTATCCAAAAAGATAAAGGCGTTGCCATTTTAATGGGGGAGCCTAGTTTAAATGGCTATTTCCAGTATCTGCCTAATGATGCTGACGAGCTGTTTTCTCAAGCAATAGATGAGCTTGCAGTTGAGGACGATATTTTAGAAAGCTATATGCTGTCTTTGTTATTTGAGGTTAATGGCTGGGCATCTTGGATTGCGTTTCAAAACTTTCATGAAAACAATGAGCAACATGCTGCAACCTTGTTTAATTTCTTGGCAATTCGTCTTGCCTGGGAGTTGGTCCTATGGCGTTATCACAACGACAAATCACCAGCGCTTAGCCGCCAGCTGAAATATCAATGGGCACAAGAAAAAGCGATGTTGCCACGAACGATTGATCAGCATCAGCACGTTCAACAAATGTTATGGTTGTGGCAAGGGGCGCTAGAAATTGCTTACCAAGAAGGCATTATTATTGATTTGAAAAAAACGGCAAAGCAGACTCAATCTCTATTGATGACAATACCAAAGGTGCAAGCTGTTTTTTGTATTGATGTGCGCTCCGAAGTGATGCGTCGCGCACTGGAGAGTCAGAGTGATAATATTCACACATTGGGTTTTGCCGGATTCTTTGGTATGCCTATTGAATATGCTCAACCATCAAAATTCCTAACCCGACCACAATTGCCCGGTTTAATTCAAGCGCCTTTTTCGGTTGAGGAGGAGGCCCATGATGCAGATGTACATCAAGCTAAGAACGCAAGGATGTTAAATCGCAAGGCTCGTTTCGAGGCTTGGTCACAACAGCCTGTTTCTATGTTTAGTATGGTGGAGTCGTTAGGTCTTCTTTATGGATTTAAACTGTTAAAGAATGCATTCAACTTTAATGGGCAGAAAAAACAACGTGCAGAGTTTGCATCTCGCTCTCATTTTGCGCTTAAGAAAGGGCATCGTCCTATTACGCTTGAAGAAAAAACGAGTTTGATTGCAAATGCTTTAACTGGGATGGGTTTAACAGAGGGCTTTGCATCAACGATTCTAATTGCCGGTCATACCAGTGAAGGTATGAATAATCCCCATCAAAATAGTTTGAACTGTGGTGCCTGTGGTGGGCAAAGTGGTGAGCTTAATGTACGAGTTTTTTGCCAATTAGCGAATGATAAAACCGTACGACAAAGCCTGTTATCAAAGGGCATTGCCATTCCAGAAGAAACGCGTTTTGTTCCTATGGTGCATAACACCACCACAGATGAATTGATTGTACTGGATCATTCCGTGTTGGCAGATGAGGTTAATATTTGGCTACAGAATGCTCAAGTTGCTGCACAAAAGGAGCGAGCAGAGAAATTGGGTTTGAACCAATCAGATGTGAATCTGTCGGCTAAAATTCAGCAGCGCTCAGAGGATTGGTCACAAGTGAGACCTGAGTGGGGCTTGGCCAATAATGCGTCATTTTTTATTGGGCCGCGATCTTTAACTTACCAATTAAATTTACAAGGTCGTACCTTTTTGCATGATTATCATTGGCGCAAAGACCTAGATGCCAATGTGCTGCATAGTATTATGACGGCGCCTATGATTGTGACCAATTGGATTAATATGCAATACAACGCATCTGTCACGGATAATTTGAAATTCGGTAGCGGTAATAAAGTCTTGCATAATGTGGTGGGTGGCAATATCGGTGTGTTTGAAGGTAACGGTGGGGATTTACGCATCGGTTTATCTAAACAGTCATTACACGATGGCGATAAATGGATGCATCAGCCTTTACGCCTAAGTGTATTTATTGCTGCACCGAAAGAGGCAATTGAGAAAGTCATCTCTCAAAGTGAAGAGGTTCGCGATTTAGTTAATCATAATTGGCTGTATATCTTACAGGTATGTGATCAAACGAAATCCGTGTATCAGTATACAGATCAATCTTGGCAACCGTTTTTGCTTGAGTAGGCTAGATACAAAAAAGCCCTTCGTTGGAAGGGCTTTTTTGTGTGCTTGCCTTATTAGGTTTTACTTATGATAAGACAGAGCGATTTCTACTTCTTGTTTGCTGCCAAGTACTACAGGTACGCGTTGATGGATCAATTCCGGTTGAATATCCATGATGGCAATATCTGCATTGGTTGCCAAACCGCCAGCTTGTTCGACTAGCATGGCCATAGGGTTGCCTTCATACATTAAACGAAGTTTGCCTGGTTTATTTGGCTCACGACTGTCCCATGGGTACATGAAGATGCCACCGCGATTAATGATGCGGTGAACTTCGGCCACCATGGCAGCAATCCAACGCATGTTATAGCGCTTAGCCAATGGGCCTTCTTCACCTTGCAGCATATCCGCGACATAGTTTTGCATTGGTTCTGCCCAGAAACGCTGGTTGGACATGTTGATAGCAAATTCTTTAGTGGTAGGAGTGATTTGAGCTTGGCCTTGAGTTAATACAAATTCTTTGGTGTCAGGGTCAAGTGTGAAGATGTCTACCCCTTGACCTGTGGTCATCACTAATAGGGTAGAAGGTCCATAAAGTACATAACCCGCAGCTAATTGGTTACGGCCTTTTTGAAGGTAAGTGGCTTCTTCTGCTGGGTTACCGCCATTACTTGGTAAAATTGAGAAGATGGTGCCTACCGTCACATTGATGTCGATGTTGGATGAGCCGTCTAGGGGGTCGTAAATCACTAAGAATTCACCGCCAGCGTTACCGGCAACTGGAAGGTCTTCTTCTTCACTGGCGATACCTGCCACAGCTGGGCAAGCTTTCAAGGCGTCTTTCAACATATCATTGGAGATGACATCCAGTTTCTTTTGGGTTTCACCTTGCACGTTTTCTTGTCCGGCACAGCCTAGAATGTCACCCATACCACCCTTTTGAAGCAGGAAAGCAATGTCTTTACTGGCGTTCAGTACAGTATTGATGGTTTCTGCTAATGAGGATGGAATCTGGTTGTGTTCAAGGATCTGCTGAACCGTTTGCATGTGTTTACCTGTTCGAAAGGGTCATAAAATTGCCGCATTGTACACAACCCTGAGATTGAAGGCCATGTGTAGACGCGGCCAACTCGTCGGGTACAATGTTAGTGTTTACTTATGCTGGTCTCAGGGGGAGGCCGAAATTGCAAAGGATTTAGCCAAATTATAAAGAATAATATTGAGGGAATTATGAGACTAGGGTTGATTGGACTGGGGTTGCTATTGATGGCCAGCGGCGCATCAGGCAAGAGTTACATTGGTGTTGGGGTGATCGACGCAAAATTTCATGCTATTGAACATGATCGTTATTACGAATCTGATAGTAATCAGCTAAAGCAAGTGAAGTTTGGTTACACCGATAAGTCTAAATTTGAGATTTTTGGTGATTTAGGTGTTAGCACAGATAATGAAGTCCAAGATTATGCCTTGGGGGTGTTGTTGGATGATTGGCTCGTGCAAGTTGAAAATGTGAGGTTGTCTGGCCGTATTCTTCAAGAAGACACAGATATTGAGCTAGGAACATTTGATAATGACTACAAGCGCATTGATATATTAAAGAAGCCGGATATGTTGGGTTTTGCATTTGGTATTGCCTATCAAGAATATGCGGTACCTAAGCTTTTTGAGTATAACAAAGGCGGTGAAATAGATTACCTTAATACTATTTATTTGCAGGACGATGCTGTCGAAGTTAAAAGCATTGGTTTAGGGGTTCATTATGATCCTATTAGAAATTTTGCATTAAGAGGCTTTGATTTTGAAAGGGGATATTTAACATTCAAGAATGATTGGTATGTCTCCTCTGTTACGATTTTTTCACTTGGTAAAATTACCACATCAGATGCACCAGACATGCAAGCTTACAAGCAAGATAATAAATCGAAAACATTACCGGGGATTCAAGGTAATTATGAATTGGGTTGGATGATTGGCCAGTTTAATGATGACTTTTCTTACATTTTGAACATAGGCTATCACTTGCGCTCTAGCATGTTTTTTAATGACCCTGAAAGGAAGGCTGAACCAGGTGGGATTAATTTTGAAGCACCATTGACAATCATTCATGGCCCAACAGTTGGATTCACCGCCAGTTTTTAATGATTAAAAGCCGCTTTTATAAGCGGCTTTTTAGTAAGTTTTCTAATTGCGAAAGCAGCGATTTATCAGTTTTTACTTCTCCATGACTAGGAATCAGTGTGGTGGGCTTATCTTGCGCCAGTTGTTGTAGTGCCCAGTGTTTAAAGGCCTGCCTATCGTTGAGAATAAACCATTTCACCACTTGGCTTATCTTTAATCCAGGTGCAGCCCCAAGGCATTTTTGCAGAAAGCGTGCGATAGGCTGATTGGATACTCGAGCATAATTTAAAACGCTATCGCAGGTGATCCATAGGTCTCCGGATTCCTTTGAGTGTTTGCCGACCCACACATCACCTGCCCTGTGTCCTGGAGGAAAACGTAAATAAAAATCGTTAGGCAGTGGTGGCGGATTGACTTCAAGTGCGAGGATTGAGGTGTTTTCAAAACCTTTTTTGTGTAGCTGGCTAATGGCTAATTTACTGGCGTACAACTGAGTATCAGGAAACAGCTTCAACCAGGCTTTAACTCCGAGATGATGGTAAGCATTAGGAAAAACAATGTGCAGCTTGGCTTGGGGAGGAAAAAGCTGTTTCCAGTTTTCTATTAAGGGCTCGCCAGGGCTGATTAAAATGTATTCATTTTCATTGCATTGAATCGCAATAGAGTTGGAAACAAAGTTGGGCACGATATATTGCCCAACCTGTATTTCAGGATGCCCAGGTACAGCCTGCCAAGTGTTCTTTATCATGTTGTGCTTCTTATTTTTATTATTAACTGTTGATTAGAATTGATCTTTCATTTGTCGAATGACAGCAAAGACCTCCTCTGGTTTGCCCATCACCTTACCACTAAAGTGTTCAGCAGCACGAATCACATCCGGTTGATCGCAACGTACAAATGGATTGCTTTTTAATTCATCGGCGACGGTTGTGGGTAGAGTCGGTTGGGCATTGTTTCTCAATGATTGGCTGACATCTTGGCGATGCAGGGTATATGTGTTGTTGGGTTCAATATGTAATGCAAAATTGATGTTGGCTAAAGTGTATTCATGGGTGCAATACAGTTTTGTGTGGAGTGGTAGTGCCATGAGACTTTGCAAGGAATGGTGAAATTGCTGGGCCGTGCCTTCAAACATGCGACCACACCCACAGGCAAAAATATTATCGCCACTGAAAACATAGTCTTGCACGACGCCATTATCTTCTTGTGTTTGAGTATGAAACACAATGTGATCCAGTGTGTGTCCTGGGGTGTGCCAAACTTTCCAATTTAACCCCATTAGTTCAAGGCTTTCACCGCCAAGCAAGGCGATATCCCGACACGGAATGTCAAAATGCCCAGTGCCATAGAGAATGCTGTCAGGGAATGCCGCCTTGATCGCTTCTATGCCTGTCACATGATCCCAGTGTTTATGAGTGACGAAGATGTAGTCCAGTTTAAGATTATGTTGCTCTAAATAGTCTAGGACGGGTTGGGCTTCCCCTGGGTCAACAATAAGCGTTTGCTGGTTATGTTCCAGTAACCAGACATAGTTATCTTGCAAAATGGCGATAGGGGTAATTCGTAGCATTGGTGTACCTAATCATGCTTTTTCCTTAGTGTAACAGGCTTAGCTGGAATTGCCCTTGTGGGAGATGCCCAGAGTATGAATGGAGGAATTTCAATAAGTCCTTGAAACTAACTGGTTTTTTTAAGACAATGCGCGGGCTTCAGTGATTCTGAAGCCCTAGAAAACCGCTTATGGTTTTCCGCTATGGTGGCCTCCGGTCCCCCCGCAACGATAAATAGCGAACCCCGCCAGGCCCGGAAGGGAGCAACGGTAGTTATGGACTCGTGTGCCGGGGTGTGGCTGGAGGTCCCTCCAAAACCCTTCTCGCATATTTATTTTTCTCCTATTGTGGTTTCATATCACTCTTAACTCATTGTCTATTTCATTTGCATGCTCAATCGAGAATTTTATCGTCGTGGACCTATCCACCATCAAAACGAAGAAGTGACATTTGCCACTATTCGACAGCGCTTTGATTTTCGCAGTATTCAAATTGGGAAGTGGGTCAAAGAGGTGGAAAAGCAAAAGGCAGCGCCTTTATTTCACGATGCACTGTGCGACCTAATGATGATACTAGGCGGTAATGAGGCCATGATTTCATTACGTGGCAGTTTAGCATTGCAATATGGTTGCGGTGGTCAGCCCGGTGTCATGGCCCATTACGAACCCAGTACGCGCAGTTTTGCGCTGGCTAAAAATGCAGGACCCGGCAGCATTGCTCATGAATGGTTTCATGGCTTTGATCATTATATTGCGCAAAAAGCCTTTCAGTCCGTGGGCAGCGAAACGTTTGCCAGTGAAGCCTGGCTAGCAGATCAAGATATGATTGAGCATCCATTAAATGATGCACTCGCCCAGTGTTATCAGGCAATTATATTGAACGATGATGCAGATGCCCCTAGTGAGTATTTTCAACGCAGCGCGGTGATCGATAAGCAACTTAAACAATATTATTTCAGTAAGCCTGAAGAGTTATGTGCCCGTGCCTTCGAAGCCTTTATTCAGGATGCGACGATAAAAAATAACTTTTTAGTTAAAGGCACAAAAGAGTCGGAAGAAGCAAAACTAGGGTTGTATCCTCAAGGCCATCATCGCTTAAAAATCAATCAGGCTTTTCAATTTTATTTCCATCAACTGGGTCGAGCGCTGAAACGAAAAGCCCAATAATTCCGTTACTTCATATACTTTATTGGAATAAGAAACATTGTGTAAAACTATGAGGTAGGTTTTTACCCCTGTTTTTATAGGTTTTTTTGTAATACTTGGATGTAGCTATTTACATAAATTTACATCTCACGATTCCTACCCCCTAATGCATATACCATCTGTGATAGTCAGCACATAAAATGCGACAAAATTGGGTAGAGCATGGACTCTATGTTTTACTCAAGTCTGCATCCTTGCAGGCCATAAGCGTTCACCTCAACTTGACGTATAAAAAAGACAATAACGTGCAGTGAGTAACACTAAGCACACAGGTATGCAGTATCACAATCTCAGATGGATAAATTGAGATGTGATGATAATTTGGTAATGACACGTATGGTAAGTAGTAGCCACGAAAAAGTATTAAGTCTTCGAGACATTATTTTGTTTACAGTCTCAGGCATATTGTTAGTGGATTTCGTGGCAGTGGCTACGTCTTTGGGTAGTAACACCATGTTTTGGTGGCCCGTCTTTATGATTATATTCTTTGTTCCGGTTGGTTTAATGACGGCAGAATTAGGTTCTCGTTTTCCTGAGCAAGGGGGAATCTATTCTTGGGTTCGTCGTGCGTTTGGTTATCGCTCCGGTTCGCGTATTACTTGGTTCTATTGGGTGAATGTTGCCTTATGGATGCCATCTATTTATTTGATTTTCTCTGGCATTTTGTCTGCCATGTTCTTCCCCGACATGACTTTATTCGGTCACGTTGCAATTGGAATTGCATTGGCGGTTTTTACATACCTCATTAACGTAATGAAATTAAACGATGCTAAGTGGATTCCTAATATTGGCGCATACCTAAAAGCCATTGTATCCATCGCTATTGGTTTAGGTGGTTTGGTTTATGGTTTTAATAATGGATTTGCCAACGATATTCGTTTGGAAAACTTCACTTCAAATTTGAGCGAAGTGTTTATCTATGCTCCTGTCGTTGTTTATAGCTTATTGGGCTTTGAATTGGTTTGCGCCAGTGCGGATGAGATGAAAAATCCGAGAAAAGATATTCCAAAAGCTATTTTCATTTCTGCACCGATCATTGCATTCGCATATTTATTTTGTGCTCTAGGTATTCTTGCAGCGGTACCTGCGGAAGAAATTGATGCCATAGATGTGATTGCAAAAACAGTATTCAACTTATTTGGTGACAGCGGTTTGGGCTTGTTTATGGCTTATGCGGTTGGTATTACGGCGTTATTGTCATTTTTAGCTAATATTGCCACTTGGACCATGGGTGCGAACCGCACAGTAGCAGAGGCTGCTGAAGAGGGTGAGTTACCTAAAATTTTTGGTAAATTGCATTCTACAAATAAAACACCAATTGGTGCGGCTGGCTTAACGGCAATCATCAGTATCGCGGTACAAATTATTTACGGTTTGATGGCCACAAATGCAGAAGACTTGTTCTGGTCTATCTTTAGCTTCAGTGCCATTATTTTCTTAATCCCTTACATCTACATGTGTTTTGCATTTTTAAAATTACGTGCAGAATATGCATCCCAAACCGATGTCTTTGTAATCCCAGGGGGGAAATGGGTAGGGCGTATATTGGCTTGGGTTTCTAGTTTTATCTTATTAGCAACCATCGTGCTATTTATTTATACCCCAGGTGAGCCGGTCGATTGGTCGATTGCATTGCCTATTATTATTGGTGTTTTCATTAGTTTGGGTATTGGTGAGGTATTGATTCGTGTGGCTGAAAGTAATAATCAGTCAAATCACGATGAAGTAGGTGAGTTAGCACCAAGCGCTAGATGATATTGGTTATTTAGATGAAAAATAAAAAAAAGGGGCGTTAGCCCCTTTTTTATTCCCCTTGGCGAATGATCGATAGTTCGGTTAAACCGGGGTTTGCGTGATCTACGAGCCGAACTCCACTGTCACTGGTTAGAATCATAGGATCTTCTGTTGCAATAAGATCTTCACACTCCAGTGAGTAATCACCGATTTGGTTTGGATTGATTGGGTTGCTGATGTCGAACTCTAAAGTACCGTTTTCATGACATACAAATAATGTACTGCCATTTATACCTAGGCCATATGGGTTGCTGATGCTGATGCTTTTTTCCAATACTGGCTGAGTAATTTGGGTGATGTTATAAACTAATAACTGGTTAACGCCATTGCTGTTATTTGTATTGCTACAAGCTTGACCACTTCTTAATGCCATATATAAGTAATTCCCTTGTGTAACCATGGGGTCGCAGCTGGTAAATTTATTGCTAAAATCCACATCGGTTAACGTTCCGGCTACAGTATGGTCTTTAATGTAAGATCCTTCTTGTGTTCCAATCATTAAATAATTGGTTTTGTATTCGTATAACGTTTCTAGGATGCGATCATCTGAAGAGGTGTAAGTTTGTTCTAAGACGGGTTGTTGTGGATCATCAAGTGAGTACATATGGATAAACTCAGAATCGATAGCAATCATATAGTTGTTTTGCACGATAAACCTGGCAGCAGGTATGATGCTTCCATCACTGCTGAATGGTTCTTCTACGGGCTCGTACTCACATCCGCTAATTAAACATACTGCGAAAATGTATAACGGGAAATTAGTGATTGCTTTCATGGTTATTCCTCTTCCTCGTTGTACTCGCCAAATAAAACTTCCTTGCCGGCCTTGTTAATATAACCAATGATTAAGCCTGCTTCTGGTAGGGTATAAGAACCATTGCTTCCACGCGCCACGATATAATCTTCGTAGTCTTCGGGTTCGCCGTCTACGGCATAACCGTCAGGCATGAAGGTAGAATAGACAGGGGGCATAAATAGGTTTTGCTGACGTGATACATGACTTTGATCAAAGCTTCCATCGATGACCATTTCATAATTGATGGTTAAGAAATCAGTAAAGCTATCTACGTAAAGTAAATTGTTTTGAATGCTTAACGTTTGGACTCCAGGGACTGGAATAAATACTTTTCGTATTGGATTTTGATTATCTGTTGCATCAAAAATATGAATGCCACGATATTTATCAATCACGAATAAGTAGGTCCCCTGTGTATAAGCTTTTCCTGGAGAAGTTAGGCTAGATTGATTACCGTACTCAGGGGTTATGTCTGCACGCAGAGACTCCCATGTTAGGGTGATGGGTTCAACACATGTATATTCATCGTCATCACAGCCCTCATAACATCCCATGGAAATTAAGCTGCCGCTGATTAATGCAGTACTGGCCATCATGGTTTTAAAAGTACTAGAACAAACTTGTTTGCTTGGATTGACTTGTCGGTTGGTTACAAAAAAGATCAAGCCAGCAAAAAATATTGTCAGTAGATCAAGTAAATCAAACGTCCCAGGCAGGTAGGCGGTTAATTGTAAAACCTCTAAACCGCTGGCTAAGCCAGTGGCGATTAACGCAATCAAAATCTGTTTTTTTGGATTTCTGTTTAATAACGGTTGAGCACAGTAGCCAAAAAAAAGTGTTTGAATGAAGCTTGGAAAATGATCGCTGATGATTGTTGGGATGCTTAAGTGGGTGAGACTTGAAATATTAAAGTAGCTGAAATAATTGTGTAACAAAGTGTCTTCGCGAAACGTGCCGTAAAACACTACGGCTGCTAATACGCACAATTGTCCTATTAAATGACTTTGCAATCTGAATCCTTTCATATATTCCACCTAATTGTTTAGACGGGGAATAATAATAGATTTGAAGGTTTAAAGTCTATTTGCAAACTTCATATGCTGTGATTTCTCAGGAGTAAGTTTCTAATTTTGTTAACTGGATGAAGTAACCCCAAAATCCCACATCCCAATATGATGCCCACTAATAAATCGAAAATGATCGGCATAAGGAAGTTTGATACTGCGCCCAATGTGCTAGTAAGTATTAATAGTGCATCTAAATAATGGTGTAAAAACGGTAAGCCGTGAACCAATATACTACCGCCCACTAAAAACATGGCGGCGGTTCCGACAACAGAAAGTGTCTTCATGAGCTGTGGTGCAAACCACAATAAGCCTTGCCCAAGTTTGTTTAAAACTCCCTTGGTGTGGCGGGTTTCTAAATACAATCCCATGTCATCCAGTTTAACAATCAAGGCCACTAAACCATATACGCCTATGGTCATGGCGATGGCCACGCTGCTCACTACTAAAATTTGGTTAAGCAGTGAGGCCGTGGCTACAGTGCCTAATGCGATGACAATGATCTCTGCCGATAATATAAAATCGGTGCGAATAGCACCGCGTATTTTGTTTTTTTCAAACGCGACTAAATCTTGATTCGGATCTATAAAGGCGTCTTTTGATTGTTGATGGGCCGCTTCATCTTGTTGGCTGTGTCGGTGAAAAATACTGTGAATGACTTTTTCAGCCCCTTCAAAACACAGATACGCCCCACCGAGCATTAACAGAGGTTGGATTAACCAAGGTAAAAAGGCGCTAATAAGGATAGCAATGGGTACCAATATGATTTTGTTTAAAAAAGACCCTTTTGCTACCGCCCAGACCACAGGCAGCTCGCGTTCGGCTCTGACGCCACTAACTTGTTGAGCGTTAAGCGCGAGATCATCGCCTAATACCCCAGCGGTTTTCTTTGCGGCCACTTTGCTCATGACGGCGATATCATCTAAAACGGTGGCGATGTCGTCCAGTAAGGTAAGTAAGCTGGCTGAGGCCATGGTGATTCCTTTGATATCTTTGTTTAAACGTCGCCATCATAATATGAAAAGCGGTCTAAATGGGCGCTAAGGTAGGCTCTCCCTAGCATCTTGGGGCTAGGTCAGATATGATCTGTTCCCATTAATTTCCCTGTAAATCAGGCTGTTAGGCCAAGCAAGGCTGAGAAATATTACATGAGTTATCAGGTACTGGCGCGTAAATGGCGCCCACAATTTTTCAAGGACATGGTAGGGCAGGAGCATGTGATGCGCGCCCTCATCAACGCCCTTGATAATCAGCGCCTGCACCATGCGTATTTGTTCACCGGCACACGTGGTGTGGGTAAGACCACAATTGCACGTATTTTGGCTAAGTGCTTGAATTGTGAACAGGGCATTACCTCTGAACCTTGTGGTGAATGTAACAGCTGCCAAGAGATCAGTCAGGGTCGCTTTGTGGACTTGATTGAAGTGGATGCGGCCTCTCGTACCAAGGTGGAAGACACCCGCGAAATTCTAGATAACGTACAGTACGCGCCAACTCGCGGACGATACAAGGTGTACCTAATCGATGAGGTGCACATGCTTTCCAATTCCAGTTTCAACGCCTTATTGAAGACACTGGAAGAACCCCCTGAACACGTTAAATTTTTGTTGGCCACGACGGACCCTCAAAAGTTGCCGGCCACTATTTTGAGCCGTTGTTTACAGTTCAGCCTGAAAAATATGACCCCTGAGCGCATCGTGGGCTATTTGAAAAATATTCTTGGTCAAGAAAACATCCCAGCAGAAGAGCCGGGCCTTTGGTTGTTGGGCCGTGCTGCCGAAGGCAGTATGCGGGATGCGTTGAGTTTAACTGATCAGGCGATTAGCTTTGGCCAAGGCCAAATTAAAGAGCTAGATGTAGCCAGCATGCTGGGTACGGTGGATCGCGGTCGCGTATTTCAATTGGCTATCGCCTTAGCCGAAGCCGATGCGGCCACTGCGTTGCAGTTGGTTGCGCAAATGGCGGAACACGCTGTGGATTTCAATAATCTATTGGCCGATTTGATTCATTTGATTCACCGCATTGCCATCGCGCAAGCGGTACCTGAAGCGGTGGATAATAGCCAAGGAGATAAAGAACAAGTGTTGGCGTTAGCCGCAGCCATGAGTCCTGCCATGGTGCAGCTGATGTATCAGGTGGCATTAACAGGTAAACGGGATTTACCTTTGGCCCCTGAGCCAAGATCTGGCATGGAGATGACATTGCTGCGCATGATTAACTTTGCGCCAGTGGGTCAACAAGCCGAAGCCCAAAGCCCAACGGGAGTGCCCCAGGTAAAAAAGCCTGATCTGGCGCACCTCAAGCGCCAGATCGTCGATACGGCGCAAGCATCAACCGAATCTTTACAAGCCAGTGTCTCTGTTGCTTCGGACTTGCCAGTGATTGAGCCTGAGGCTAAGCCCGTTGCTGAAATTTCAGCACCCCAACAAGCACCCGTTGTAACCCCCGAGCCCGCTCAAATCACACCCGTAGCCACAGAAGAAGTGGATGTACCTTGGGATACCAGTAATGAGCCTCACGTAGAGACGCCAGCTGAAATACCGTTACAAGCCGAGCCTACAGGGCTACCCCAGGCTGAGCCCAATGTGATTGAAGAGCCAGTACAACCTGTGGTTGAGCCCAGTGTAGTTGAGCATATGGCTGAATTACCTCAAACCACAGACGTGTCGACCTCGGTAAGTACCCAGGCGCTAACATCGGAATCTGAGTTATCATCTGCCCCTCAAGCGAATACGGTACAAAGCCAGTCTGGCGTTGAAGGCCCTGTTACTGATCTAGCGGCAGAAACTCAAGCTAAAGCATCACAAGCAGTGAATGAAAGCCATGCTGAATTATTAGCCATGCCTTTGAATGGCAACAGCTGGCCGTTGATTTTCAACGCCTTACCACTAGAAGGCATGTTGAAAAACCTCGTGGCTAATACCTGTTTAATGGATATTCAGGGGAACCAACTGGTATTTCATAGCGATGCAGGGCACATGCGTTTATTTGGCGATGCCCATCAAAAGCGCTTTGCCCAAGTTTTAAATGAAACATTGAATCAAGCGTATCAAGTAAAAGTGGTAGAAGGGGTCATGCAGTTTGAAACCCCAGCTCAGCGCACACAACGCTTGCAACAAGAGCGATTACAAGACGCAGTAAACAGCATTGAGCAAGACCCAAATGTACAAGCCCTGCGACAAGCGTTTAATGCGCAGGTTATAATGGACTCCATTACCCCCATTGATTAAGCATCAAGGGGACATTCAGCAATATTGAGGAAATCAAGATGATGAAAGGCGGCATGGGCAACTTGATGAAGCAAGCCCAAAAGATGCAAGAACGTATGCAAAAGGCCCAAGAAGAATTGGCCAATGCAGAAACCACAGGTGAGTCGGGTGCTGGCCTTGTGAAAATCGTGATGACGGGTCGTCATGACGTGAAAAGCGTGTCTCTAGATGACAGCTTGATGGAAGAAGACAAAGAGATCATCGAAGATCTAGTGGCGGCTGCAGTGAATGATGCCGTACGTAAAATCGAAGCGGCTAGCTCTGAAAAAATGGGTGCCATGACGCAAGGTATGGGTTTACCACCAGGCATGAAGCTTCCTTTCTAAGGTAATCCTAGGTTATGGCATCACTCAGCCCACTGATAAACGAATTGGTTCAGGCTCTCACCATTTTACCCGGTGTGGGGCCTAAGTCCGCCCAGCGCTTGGCTTTGTATTTATTAGAGAAAGACAAAGCCGGTGCCGCCAGTTTAGTGGCCACGTTAAGTGAAGCCCTGGATAAAGTAGGCCATTGCCAGCAATGCCGTAACCTAACCGAAACCGAATTGTGCCCAGTTTGTGATGATGCGAAGCGCAATGACCAACAATTGTGTGTGGTGGAAACCCCTGCCGAAGTGTTGGCCATTGAACAAACCGGCTTCAAAGGGCGTTATTTTGTGTTGTTTGGACGCCTGAGCCCCATTGAAGGCATTGGCCCTGAAGCATTAGGTCTGGATAAACTTAAAGACTGGGTGCTTTCTAAAGGTGTAGAAGAAGTGATTTTGGCCACAAACCCCACCGTTGAGGGGGAGGCCACAGCTCAATTTATTCAACAAATGTTTGCCGGAAAGAACGTTGATGTTAGCCGAATCGCCCATGGTGTACCGTTAGGTGGCGAGTTGGAATACGTTGATGGCGGTACCCTTGCTCACGCTCTTGCTGGTCGTAAGAGCGTATATTGATATTCTCAAGCCGTATAGCCGAATTTAAGGCCTCTATGATTTATATAAAAGACAACCAAGCCTTAGCACAAGCGGCCAAGCAATGGCTTGATTTACCCCGTATCGCTCTAGACAGTGAGTTCATGCGCGTAGATACGTTTTTCCCAAAGCTTGCCTTAATTCAAGTAAATGATGGCTCAGACACGTATTTAATTGATCCATTAGCCATAGATAATTGGGAGCCCTTACAGGCCGTTTTTACCTGTAAAACCTGTGTGAAAGTGTTGCACAGCCCAAGCGAAGACTTTGATGCCTTTTTTCACAATCTAGGTGTGTTACCTGAACCCATGATGGATACCCAATTGGCGGCCTCTATGGCCAGTCTAGGTGGCATTATGGGGTATCAAAAGCTGGTAAAGGCGCTGTTAAATGTGGAGCTGGAAAAGGGCGAAACACGCAGTGATTGGTTGCAACGTCCATTGAGTGAAAATCAGCTTCATTATGCTGCTGACGACGTGGAATATTTGTTACCCATGGCTCAGATGCTGGAAGAAAAATTAAGTGCTCAAGGGCGTTGGGAATGGCTGTTAGAAGACTGCCAACAAGTGCTACAAGATTGGCGAGAGACCCAAGAAGCGGGCTACTCGTACGAGCGCATTAAAAAAGCGTGGATGCTAAAAGGTCATCAATTAAACGTGTTGAGTCAGCTGGTGGATTGGCGTGAGCAACGCTGTAAAACCGTTAACATTCCTCGTGGACATTTGCTAAGCGACCCTCTGTTGATGGAATTAGCCACACGCTTGCCACAAAGCAGTAAGCAACTATCTTCTATAAAGGGCATTCGTCAAGCCACGGTGAGAAAAGAAGGTGAGCAAATCATTCAGTTAATTCAAGCGTGTAAAGATACGCCGAAAGAGGAATGGCCGCCTCGAATGGATCGACCTTTATCGCAAAATGCCGGTGAGTGGTTTAAGAAAATGCGCCGTCAAATTGATAAAATTGCGGAGCAATTAGACGTACCACCAGAATTACTGGCCCG
Source organism: Gammaproteobacteria bacterium (assembly GCA_013373125.1). Classification (GTDB taxonomy): domain Bacteria; phylum Pseudomonadota; class Gammaproteobacteria; order Pseudomonadales; family Oceanobacteraceae; genus Bermanella. The sequence continues at coordinate 37,438 of JABXIK010000063.1, forward strand.
TAAAAAACAGTTGGAAGCCATGCTGCGAGAGGGTTATCCAAATGGGCCGTTTACCGTACCCGCAGCACTTCAAGGATGGCGAGAAAAGGTAGTGGGTGAGCCACTATTAGATGTGTTAAATCAGCTATCAAAGCAATCCTAAACGAGTTCAAGTGATGAAAAAACGATTACTCACCGTATGGTCTAGTCCAAAGAAAGATGAAATGTATTTGTACACAGATCGTCTTGAAGGGCTAAAGCGTGTACCCAAAGAATTGTTAGAAATTTTTGGAACACCAAAAGAAGTTATGGGCCTGCCATTAAGTGAAGATAAACCACTTGGTCGTGCAGATGCCAAGCAAGTTTTAAATGATATCCTTACCAAAGGCTTTTATTTGCAAATGCCGCCGGTGCGTGATGATTATATGTTGGATTTGTATAAAGATACGTCGGCTAAGTATACCGACATTCTGTAGAAGCTAGTTACATTGCTTAAGCTGTGTTGAAAATCATTGTTAAAACGAGTCATTGGTAATACACCAACTCCTATTTTAAAATAAATTTCGCCTTGCTTAAGCGGCTTCACTGACGCTGCTTCTATTAGCCATTGCCTGAAAATATAGATGATGGCAAAAGAAAACCGCTTATCCTGACCGGTCTGGGATGAACGAAATCGTTTAAGTATCATTACTAATTTAACTGAAGATAGGTTTATAACCATGGCCAAAAAAGAATTACCGTTTTGGCAAACCAAAACCTTACAAGAAATGAGTAAGGAAGAATGGGAAAGCCTGTGTGATGGTTGTGCTAAGTGCTGCTTGCATAAATTGGAAGACGAAGACACAGGCGAAGTGCATTACACCGAAATCGTTTGTCGTTATTTAGATCGAGAAACGTGTAATTGCACTGAGTATAAACGCCGTCAAGAGCTGGTACCAAACTGTGTGTGGTTGAAACCAGAAGATGTGACAGAGTTTCATTGGTTGCCCTCTAGTTGTTCTTATCGGTTAATCAGTGAAGGCAAGCCATTACCAAAATGGCACCACTTGCGCAGCGGCGATAAAAATTTAATTCATAAACGTAATCAGTCTATGCGTCGTAAAGGCATTCCGGACGATAAAATTCCGGAAGAAGACTGGCAAGATCATATTATTTGGATGGAATAATCATGGCGTATTACGATACTTATCAATGGGCTTGGGTTGCATATTTTTTAGCGGCTGTCGGTATGTATTATGTGGTCATTAAATTTACCAAGTATTGGGTAAATTTGGATGTTAAGAATTATGCGCGCATGATCAGTGCAGTAATCTTGTTTACACCGGCCAGTCATTCTTTAGATGGCATAAGTGCTATTGCACCTGCGTATATTGTGTTGCTGGGTGAATTGCTGACCAATGGTGTGGTGGCTTCTCTGCAAGGGTTAATTCCTTTATTACTGGCGCTATTGATAGGTGCCATTGCATTGGCAATACAAGCGTCCATAAACAGCAAAATTGCACAGTATAAAAATAAATAGTTTGTAATTTATGGCTGCTCTATTACTCAGATTAAAAAACGTTCCTGAAGATGAATATCAGGACGTTTGCGCATTGCTTGAAAAACACGACATTGCATTTTATGAAACCAATGTGGGGTTTTGGGGTGTGGGCATGGCGGCGATTTGGCTGCAGGACAAAGACCAATTAGCCCAAGCGCATGACATACTCAATGAGTATATGCAGACTCGACAAGCCAGCGTGCAAGCGGAATACGAAAAAGCTAAACAACTGGGCCAGGTGCGTACCTTACTCTCGACCTTTCTGCAGCAGCCAATCACATTTGTGCTTTATGTGGCGGCTATTCTCGGCATCCTCACCTTATCGCTATTACCGTTTTTAGGACTAGCAACGAACTAGTGACGTTTCTTGTTTAGCGGATTTTTTACTGGGTCCGCTTTCATGGATGACAATACCGTGACTTCCTGTGATCGAGGTGTGCGAATGCAGTTTTTACAGCTGCAATCCAACTTATGACCATTTGAATTTAAGGGGGCGCTGTCAAAATCCAAAATAAAATCATCCGAAAATTCTGAGCTAGTATCGGCTTTTTTCTTTTTCGATGGCGAGGTAGTTGTGCCAGCGTGTTGCATAATCGCTTGAGTCAGGGTTGGGATACCGGATTCTTTCCAGGTGATGTTTTTTAAACTCAAGTTGCGCTGAATTTGTTTTTGTAATTGTTTTTGGTCCATATCAGTCATCCTAACGTCATGCACGATGGGGCAGACCTTAGGGCTTTTTGCAGGAAAAGGCATGGTACTTTTGCCTTAAAAAGATCGGTCAAAAGCGCCTTGCTGATGAAAATTTGAACCGGTTCAAATAGTGACCAGTGGTTCACAGTATGCCGCTGGAATAAAAAAGCCAGCGTAAGAAAGTTGGCTGGCTTGGTGACATAAAAAATTGTTGAAAGGCTACAGTGCTTTAGCTTTTGCTAAATGTTGCTCAAAGGTGGATTTATCTACTTCACCAACTATACGTAGTTCAGTTAACTCTTTCCCGTCTTTGAAAAACAACACCCCAGGTGGGCCGAATAGTCCAAAGTGATTGAGCAGGTCTAATTGATCGTCTGTATTAGCCGTCATATCTAATTGGATAAAACGCACATCAGACATCTTAGCTTGCACGTCCGCTTGGCTAAATATTTCACTATCCATAATCTTACAGGCAATACACCAGTCGGCGTAGAAATCCAATATGGCAATTTGGTTAGCCTTGTTGGCATCAAGCAGAGCCTGCTCAAATTGTGTTTGAGTGGTGATGCGTGTAGCGTCATGACTACTCGCTGGTTCACGGCTTATGGCTTGAGCCACCGAACTCATTTGCCCCATATGGGCTAGAGGTTGTAGTGGGTTGGTCTGGCCTGACGCGGCACCAATGATTAATAGGGCGCCATAAAAACTCATAATCAATCCGAAAGATTTGAATAATCGTCCCCAACCTTGAGTGCCATGCTCGAATGCCCCTAGGTACACACCACTGCCAATCAGTAAGGTTGCCCATAGCATCATGGTGACGCTGGCCGGAACTATGCGTTCAAGTAACCAAATGGCCACACCCAACAGGGCCACACCAAAGACGCTTTTTACTGCATTCATCCACATGCCAGCTTTAGGCAGGAATTTCGAACCTCCGGTACCAATCAAAATTAGGGGCAAACCCATGCCTAGACCTAAGGCTAAGAGTGCAGCACCGCCTAGTAATGCATCCCCAGTAGTGGAGATATACACCAAGGTGCCCGCTAAAGGCGCGCTCACACATGGGCTTACCACTAAAGCCGATAGCACACCCATGATGGCCACACTGATTAACTGGCCACCTTGTTGTTTTTGGTTCCAATTGTTGAGCTTGTCTTGCAAGGCTCTTGGAAGTTGTAACTCATAGAAACCAAACATGGCTAAAGACAACACCACAAACACAGCAGCAAAACTGCCTAGAACCCATGGGCTTTGTAAATACAACTGAATGTTTGCTTTGGCACCAAAATACCCCACTAGTACCCCAGCTGTGGCATAGGCTAAAGCCATGGCAACGACATAAGTTAAGGACATAACAAACGCTTTGCGTGTGGTGATGGACTCACCTTGGCCCACGATGATGCTGGATAGAATCGGAATCATAGGGAACACACAAGGAGTAAAGGCTAGACCTACTCCAAGGGCAAAGAAGATCAACATTTGCCAAACTAAGCTTCCAGATTGCAAAAGAGCCGTAATGGATGACACATCTTCACTGTTGACGCTTGTCGCATCAGTTTGTTGAGCTGTGCTATCACTTATGGGCGCTATACTCATGTTGGTTAAATCTAATGTGCGAGTTTGCGGCGGATAGCATAACCCAGCTTCGGCACAGCCCTGATAGGTGAGTTTAATTGGGCTGGATGAAAGCGTTGATGTGGTGAGATTCAATTGGTGTTTAAAAATCTGCACCTGACCAAAATATTCGTCTTCTTTGTCTAATGGTGTTTGTACAAACTCAAGGGGAAGAGACTCACCATCTTGTTTGATGGATAAACGGGATAAATACAAATAATAACCATCTGCAATATTAAATTGAATTTGCAGTTGATCGCCCACTAGCTCGCTGTGGTAGCTAAATGCTTGATCCACAGGCAAAAATTCAGACTCATCTGCGTGACTGATGACACTGAATAGCGCCGCCGAGAGCCATACAATATAAGTAATGAGTGCTTGTTTCATAAAAACGCTCCATTTATTTGATACAAGCATGATAATTCTGTAAATGTTAAGGAATCCTTAAGATTCACACGTCATACTAAAAAACATAAAACAAAAGGTACCCATATGAAAAAGACCATTTCCTTACTGAGCAAAGTTGTATTGTCATTGGCTTTAATGACGAGCTTACCTAGCCATGCTGAACAGTGGTTAAATAAATTTGATCTTAATCAGTATAAAAACAAAGTGGTGTATTTAGACTTTTGGGCATCTTGGTGTGGGCCGTGTCGTAAATCCTTTCCTTGGATTAATGAAATCCAAGAAAAGTATAAAGATAAAGGTTTAGTGGTAATTGGTGTCAACTTAGATACTGACTTAGACCAAGCAAAAGAATTCTTAAAAAATGTGCCTGCTAACTTTCGTTTATTTTCAGACCCGGATGGCAAGCTAGCTGAAAAATACAAACTAATTGGCATGCCAAGTTCATTTGTATTAGATGGCAAAGGGCAAGTGCGTCATCGCCATGTGGGTTTTAAGAAAAGCAATATTGAAGATTACGAGAAAAGCATCGTGTCTTTATTAAAAGAATTGAAAAAATAAACATTTAAGTATTTGGAGCGTGTATGAAAGTCATGACCTCAATCTTGTTGTTAGCGGTTGTCTTGCTATCTGGATGCAGCTCATTAGGTGTCAAGCCTTGGGAGCGCGATATCTTAGCAAGAGACGATATGGCATTGGATAACGCACCGATGGACAGTGGGTTTGATGATCACATTTACTTCAGTAAAGAAGCCAGCAGCGGCGGTAAGAGTTTTGGTGGCGGCGGTTGTGGTTGTAATTAAGCATCTGTCTATCGAATGAGAATTGAGGTTAATTATGCAGTCTAAAAAGAACAAAGCAGGAAAAGCGAAGAATATTCGCGGTCTATTGAGTACCGCTACCGGATGTTTGTTAGGAGCCAGTGCCGGAGCACAGGCCAATTCTATGGCGGGCTGGGATGCGGATGTGGCCGTATTAATATATAACGAAACGGATCGCGTCAGTGCGTTTGAACCAGCCATTTCGTTAAAGAAAACCTATGATGATGAAAGCGTTCTAGGTATTAAGTTTGTTTACGATGCATTAACCGGTGCGTCACATAATGGCGCCGCCGAAAGTGACCAGGTACAAACCTTTACTCGACCAAGTGGTAACGGAAGTTATTCTACCGACGCGGGAGAAGTGCCATTAGATGATACCTTCCGTGACTCACGCGGTAATTTGAGTGTTAATTATGAACAGCCAATTGGTCGGTTTAATAAAATGGTGTATGGCGGGAATGTATCGGCTGAACATGATTTTACGTCCATGGGTGCTAGCGCCACTTATTTGCATGATATGAATCAACGTAACACCACTTTGAGTGTTGGGGTGAGCTTTGAAAGCAATCAAATTAATCCTGAAGGTGGTGTGCCAGTTCCATTAACTGAAATGCAAGCGAATACCAATACTCAATTGCGTGGTGATGACTCAGAGACACGAACCATGAGTGAAATCATGTTTGGAGTGACACAAGTGATTGATCGTTACACTTTGGCGCAATTCAATTATGGGTTTTCTCAAAGCAGTGGTTATCACACCGATCCGTACAAAATTGTCTCTGTACTCGATAGTAATGGTGATTTGATTGCGGCAAACGGTTTAAATGGAACCTACTTGTATGAGAATCGTCCGGATAGTCGTACCAAGCAAAGCTTATATGGCAAGGTGAAACGCTATATGGGTGGTGATGTGGCGGATATTTCTTACCGTTACATGTGGGACGATTGGGATGTGGTTTCTCATACCATAGATACTCATTACCGTTTTAATTTGTCGAATAACTGGTATGTGGAGCCCCATGTGCGCTACTACCAGCAGCAAGCGGCTGAATTTTATCGCTATAGCATTACCAATACAGAAGCTGTGCCTGAATACCTAAGCGCTGATTATCGCTTGGGTGATTTAACCGCCACAACCATTGGGGCTAAGCTAGGCTTCATGGTGGGGGAACATAAGAACAGTGTTCGCTTAGAGATGTATCAACAATCAGGAGATGAAAGCCCTGCGGATATGGATGCATTAATCTTACAATACAATGTGAGCTTCTGATAGATAAAGATAAAAGCGGCTTGGCCGCTTTTATTGTTTTATACTGAACAACTTAGGGATTATTTGGATCGCACATGCGCATTTTATTACTCGAAGATGATTTGCAATTGGCTTCAGGTTTAAAGCAAAGTTTACAGTCAGAGCACTATGCACTGGATCATTTTGATCAGGTGAAATCTGCATTATCTGCAACCACACAAGAGCATTATGACTTGGTGATTTTGGATTTAGGATTACCCGATGCGGATGGATTTACTTTTCTCCAAGGCTTTCGAAAACACCATACAAGCCCAGTATTAATACTTACCGCACGAGATGGCATTGAAGATAAAATCAAGGGCCTTGATTTAGGTGCGGATGATTATCTCGCGAAACCGTTTGATATTAACGAATTACAGGCACGAATTCGTGCATTATTAAGACGCAGCGGAGGGCGTGCCAGTAATGTTATGACTTATGAAGGCGTAGAAGTCGACCAGCAGGCCCGCACCGTTATGTATGAAGGCAAACCCGTTAACCTAGCCCGACGTGAATTTAATTTACTTGAAGTACTGCTGCAGAATGAGGGAAAAGTCATGTCACGGGTATCGCTAGAACAAACCCTATACAGTTGGGATGACGATATCGAAAGTAATGCATTGGAAGTGCATATACATAATTTGCGCAAGAAATTATTCTCAAAATTGATCAGTACCGTACGTGGGGTGGGGTATATGGTGCCCAAGGTATGATGCCATTTTTTAAACGAAAATTGGGGTTGTCGATTAATCGTGTTCTGATCATAGGTATTTTATCGTTTACCATTCTTTATATTTTAAGTATTTATTACTTAAGTCAGCGCCAAGCCATTCATGAAATTGAAGAATTATTTGATGCTCAATTAGCCCACAGTTCATCTATTTTGATGAATTTATTGAGCGAAAGTGTCTCCACCATTGATCAAGGTAGTGAACATCTTCCTGTTGTATATCATGGTTTTGATGAGGTAATCCTCCCTTCCACCAATGCCTTGTTCTACCAAAAGAAAGTGGCTTACCAAATCTATAATGACCAAGGTAAGTTATTAATCGTTTCAGGTAGTGCTCCAAATACGCGTTTTGCAGATAAACACCTAGGTTATTCCAATGCCAATATAAATGATGAAGATTGGCGGGTATTCAGTTTGTACGATGAAGACTGGCATTTCTGGTTGCATGTGGGGGAGAGTGCATCCATTCGTAACGAACTGGCTCATCAAATTTCACAACAAACTTTATGGCCTGGGATAGCGCTATTACCTTTTGCCTTGTTGTTATTGACCGTTATTATCCGTTTTGCTTTAAAACCGTTAAAACAATTAACCGCCAATATTAAACGTCGTGATCCGAAAAATTTAACGGCTATTGAATTAATACATACGCCCAAAGAAATGCGTCCGGTTATTGATGCGTTGAATACGCTTTTCTTTCGATTGAGTGATGCTATTTCTCGAGAGCGACGTTTAACGGCAGACGCCGCCCATGAGTTGCGAACACCGTTATCTGTGATCATGCTACATGCACAAAATGCTATGGCGTCGAATAATGAGACAGAGCGATTACAAGCTTTGCAAGAGTTGGAAACAGGGGTAAAGCGTGTTTCAAGATTACTAGAACAATTATTAACCTTATCGAAAGTATCACCAGAAACCATTCCGGTATCACCGTTATTATTTTACCCATTGTGTCAGGAAGTAATGGCGCAGATGTCATTACCTATAATTGAAAAACATCAACAATTAGAGTTGGAGTGTGAGGGTGAAAATCAATTTCTTAAGATAATAGGCAGTGAATTCTTATTGGAAATTTTATTGCGCAACCTGATTGATAATGCCCGTGAATACTCACCAGAGAACGGAGAGATCCGCATAAGTATTCTTAAGAAAAAGCAATGCTTGGAGTTGTTAGTGGAAGATTCAGGTCCAGGTGTTGAGCCCGAACATTATCAGCGGCTGACAGACAGGTTCTATCGTGAACATCAGAATAAAGGAAAAGGGGCAGGGTTAGGTCTATCACTTGTGAACAGTATTGTCGAATTCCATGAAGGGCAATTACAGTTTAGTGAGTCAAACCTTGGTGGATTGGCAGTAAGAGTATTGTTGCCTTTGATGCGTTAAACTGCGTTAACCGTATTGCGCCCGGCTTCTTTGGATTGGTATAACGCTTGGTCGGTGCGAATCATAAAATCTTTTAAGGATTCATTGGGTTTTAATTCTGCTACGCCAAAACTGGAAGTCACATGAATATTATTCTCTAATGTTAGTGCTTCAATAATACTGCGTGTTTTTTCTGCCACGTGTTTGGCTTCTTCTAGATTAGTGTGCGGCAGTAGAATCATGATTTCATCGCCGCCCCAGCGTGAAATAGTATCTATTTCACGGATCTGTTCGCGTATGGTTTGGGTAATGGTAATTAAAACCTGATCCCCCACGGCATGGCCGTATTGATCGTTGATATTTTTAAAGTGATCGATATCCACTTCAATCATGGATAAAGGCTCATTAAAGCGTTTGGCCCGTTCAATTTCTTGATTCAATGTTTGCTCAAAGTGGAAACGATTGGCGGTTTCAGTAAGCGCGTCGGTCATGGCCAGCACTTGGGTTTCAGCAATTTGCTTTTGCAGCTTTTCATTGAGTTCCGTGAGTTCTTGAGTGCGGCGCGCAATGAGCTCTTCAAGGGATTGGTTCTTACGTTTGTATTCTTCGATTAATAATACTTGGCTATGTATATTACGGTGAGCCCCAATCATCCGCGAGACGGTACCATCCGCACGACGTTTGACAATTTTGGCATTGTCTTCAATCCAAAGATATTTACCGTTATGCATTTTGCAGCGGTATTGGACTTTATATTCTTCACTACGCTGATGAATATAAGCATCAAAGTGTTCCATGACATGCTGGAAATCATCAGGATGGATGAGATTTTCCCAAGTTAAAACCGTATCTTCAAAGCAATGAGGATCATAGCCTAGCATCTTAAACCAAGCTTTATTACGGTAAACCTGTCCGGTTTCACCATTCCAGTCCCAAATACCGTTGTCGATGACATCCAGAAGGCCTTCTAAAGCGGGGCTACTGATTTCAGGAATCGGTCGATTTTCCATAGGAATTCACAAAGGTTATCGTTAGCCACAGTATAGGCTGAACTTTGGGGATTCACGATTTAAAACTGGACCAATGGGACAATTAATTTTAATGAGGTGTCTTTAAATGACTGAATGTAATGAGAGGATTATCCAAAATACGAAAAAATAATATTAATCACGTGAAAACTAAAAAGGTCAGATAATTCTGACCTTTTTTAAAAGTAAGTTGAGTTAGTTAATATCTTCTAACCATGCCCATCCACTTTCCTTGCGTTGCTGTTTTACAATTTGACGCGAAGCCATATTGCTATCGGTATTTTTATCCACGCTATAAGCGGTCCATTCACAATAGTCTCGGTTAAATTCCACCGTGGAATAGCCATTTTGCGTAGAGTTAAAATATTTAATATGTGGGTTGTTCAGACGAATGGCGCCTTCACTCAAGGCTTGTAAAATGTCGGTGCCATTATTCAATCCTTTAACTTGATTTGAGATCATTTCAAATAAATTTGAAGAGGTTATGGAAGGTGTCATGAATTCAGTGCCTGCGATATTGGGCCACCAAAAATTAGTAAGGTGGCCGTAATCGTATTTTACATAAGAGCTAATGTAAGTATGTAAGTCACCAGTTAATACGACAAAGTTTTCTAGATTGGCTTCTTTTACGGCTTCCATTAAACGGTCACGATCTTTTATGTAGCCGTCCCATGCATCCACATTGATATATGCTAAAGGTTGGCCTAATAAAGATGCGGCCATGCGTCCAAGATAGGTTTGATTACCTAAAACAGTCCATTTTGCATGACTGGCTTTTAGACCCGCTTTTAGCCATTCATATTGGGTGTCCCCCATCATGGTCTGGCTATCATTGTTCATGTTGTGACAACCGATAGGAAGATAGCGTGAAAAAATATCGTTTTCACCACATGGATGCGCTGAGCGATAGGTGCGAGTATCCAGCATAAATAATTCGAATAAATCACCAAACTTAAAGTTGCGATATATTTTTGTGAAGTCATGGGGATGGGTGGCGTTTTCATTGACACTCACTCGAGTCGGGGTGTATTCCACCCAAGCTCTTTGGCTATCCAGCTTTAATTGTTTTAGGGCAGCAGGATCATTGCCTTCTTCGGTTGTAAACGGGTGATCCGGTGCACCTAGGGTGTCACGTTCATAATCCCAGTACGCGTCGTTTGCGGTTTCATGATCGTCTGTTGTGATGATCCAAGTATGCACTTCCATGGCCAGCTGTAAGTTTAAATCGCTGCGATAGGTTTTATATAAATGACGGTAGTCACTGAGGCCTAAGGCTACTAAACCATTACTGGGTAAAATAATTTCACGATCAGCAAAGGGTAAACTTTGAAATCTAGGGTCGCCGGCGGTTTCATAAATAAAGTCACCTAGGTGTACAACAAAATCTATACTGCTGTCTTGCGCCACATAATTCAGCGCGCCGTAATATCCATTGGTGTAATCTTGGCAAGTTAAAACGGCGATTTTGAGTTTTTCTAATGGATACGTTTCTTGGGCCAGGGTTCGGCAACGTCCGATGCGAGAGCTAATACCTTTGTAATAAAAGCGGTAATAATAGGTTTGATTTGCATCCAACTGCCCATCTAAATCAATCTTGACTGTGTAATCTTTCGCGCTGGAAATATCCTGCGGAGCCACCGAGCCTTCAAGCATAATGATTTGCGCGCTTGGGTCTTTGCATACTTGAAATAATAATGCTTCGCTTCGGTCAAATTGAGATGGGTTAATCCGCGTCCATAACATGACACCTGAGGCAGTTGGGTCACCGGATGCCACGGACATATCAAATACTAAGCGGGCAGAGTCATTATTGATTTGACTGTTATCGGGCAGGGTACCTGTCACACTTGGGTCAAAATTGAAGCTACCCGCTGCGGCTGGGCGAGCACTGAGTACATAGGGTGTGGCTAAGCTGGCAGCGGTTAAGCTTAAAAATTTACGACGATCTAATTTTATAGTCATAAGGCGATCCTTTCGTATGCGTGACTCTTCGGTCACTTTGCAAAGTGAGAATTGAGCGTGCGACGAAAGTAAACCTTGCGAGTATTGCAAAATGAAGACGAGTTTGTGACAACACTCGTTACTTCATGCAAAAAATTATTCAGGCTGCTCCAGTAAAACCAACAATGTATTGAGCGCATCGTTTAATTGCTTTTGCTGCTCTTGAGTGAGTGGCGACAATATTTTCAATTCGTTTTGCACGTGTTCTTCAACTGCTTGATTGACGATATCGAGCCCTTGCTGAGAAAGTTTTACCAACTTGCTGCGGGCATCCTGTTGATTGGCGACACGTTCTATTAACCCTTTCTTTTCAAGCTGGGTCATTCTGTGGGTCATGGTGCCAGACGTAATCATTAGGGTTGAGAATAACTCGGTAGGCGCTAGGCAATATGGCGCACCTGAACGCAGCAGAGTTGCCAACACATCAAACTCCCAGAAGCTTAAGCCGAACTCATCAAATACTCGATCTAACCTTGGCTGCATAAGGGCTGCACAGCGTTTGAGGCGGCCAATGATGGCCATTGCAGAAAGATCCAGGTGGGGCTTTTCGGTTTGCCATTGGGCGATTATGGCATCTACGCCATCAAGTGAATTTTCATTCGTCATAATAAATTTATCTTGAATTCAAGATAACTCCGTGCCAGACTTAATTTATCTTGAGTTGAAGATAAATTTTTTTAGACAGTTTGTCGAGGTTAATCATGAAAATCTTGCTTTGGGTGATGCTCACCGCGTTAGCACCAGTTATTTGGGGCTCAACGTATATTGTCACCAGCGAATTATTGCCAGAGAACCTTCCGTTTACTGCGGCTGTGATCCGCTGTGTGCCAGCGGGTGTGTTACTGATTGTTCTAAGTGGCTTTGTGCCGCGAGCGGGTCAGTGGAGAAAACTCATTACGTTATCGGCTTTGAACATTGGTGTTTTCCAGGCGTGTTTGTTTATGGCGGCCTATCGCCTACCGGGTGGATTAGCTGCTGTTATTGGTGCCATTCAACCTGTGATTATGTTGGGTTTAACTTGGGCAATCATGAAAACCCAGCCAGCGAAAGTCAGTGTATTGGCTGCCTTAGCTGCGGTTATTGGCATGGCCATGTTAATTATTGCACCCATGGCTCAGCAGGGGGTGAGTTGGGATGCATTAGGTATTTCGGCTGCTGCCATTGGCGCATTAAGTATGGCGTTAGGCATGTTCTTTTCTCGTCATTGGCATGACGATGAATCCACACCGGACATTCCTTTATTGGCGTTCACCGGTTGGCAATTGACCCTTGGTGGTTTGATGCTGTGGCCACTCGCGTGGTTAGTGGACCCAGTATTACCTGAACTTTCTTCAACCCATATATTGGCTTATGCATATTTAGCCTTGGTGGGAACCTTGTTGACCTATTTGCTTTGGTTCAAAGGCATTCGCCAGTTGCCTCCAGTGGCCGTGTCTTCCCTTGGTTTATTGAGCCCGCTTTCAGCCATTATTCTTGGTTGGCTGATTCTGGATCAAAGCATAGAAGGTTGGGCCTTGGTAGGTCTTGTGATTGTAATTATCAGTATTTTGTTAGTGCAGTGGAGCCAAAACACGGCTGTAAGTAGTAAAAAATCAAACATTGATCCTGTAGATGAGGAGTCTGCGTCATGCAAAACACAATTCGCGAAGTAATAGAATCTCGTACCTCGGTTGGCAAATACCAAGCCGATTATCAATTGGAAGCTGGCTGTATTGAAGAATTAGTACGTTTGGCAAACTTGTCACCGTCTGCGTATAACTTACAAAATTGGCGTTTTATTGCGGTGCAGTCGAATGATGGGAAACAAGCGTTACAGCAGGCGGCGTATGGTCAGCCGCAAATTATGCAAGCTTCAGTGACGTTTATCGTATGTGGTTTAACTCAGGGGCAAACATTTATTAAAGAGACGTTAGCTCTGTCAGTTGAAAAAAATGTAATGCCTGCTGAAGTTGCCACTGCGTGGGAAGATGCCGTTGAACAAAGTCATGCAAGCAATGAAGAATTACAACGAGATGAGGCAATACGCTCCGCTTCTTTAGCTGCCATGACAATGATGTTAGCGGCAAAAGGAATGGGATTGGACTCCGGTGCCATGGGAGGCTTTGATGGTCAACAGGTATCACAGACATTTCAACTGGCAGATAATGAAATACCTGTAATGTTAATAACCATTGGACGCGCACAGAAAGATAATTGGTCGCAAAAAATACGCAAACCAGTATCCGAGGTTTTATCCTTTGCTTAATTAATAAAATTTAAAAGGGGAGCTTGCTCCCTTTTTTTATGGATTGATGGTAAGTAGCACCACACCTTTTTTACGCTCACTATCCACATATTCATGGGCCGCTTGGATATCATTCAGTGAGTAGCGTCGATCGATATTCATTTTCAGTTGTTGGTTTTGCATTAGGATTTCAATGGCCGCCAGTTGTTGATGCAGTTTGGGGATGGGGCTTAATCCCGTGGGTGTAAATTTGGCTTTTTTGTTTGAGAAAAAGTGACTGAATAACATATTAAATAATAGTGGTAACGTCAGTACTGGACTCAAATATTGGCCGTGTGATTTTAATGCAGATTTACATTGGGCAAAGTTACGTTTGCCAACGGTATCAAAAATCACATCGTAACTTGTGTTTAATTGAGTAAAGTCTTGTGTTTGATAATCCACAACTACATCGGCCCTTAACGATTTAACCCATTGTACATTTGCACTACTGCAAACAGCAGTGACATGAGCGCCAAAACTTTTTGCAATTTGCACCGCTGCACTGCCAATGCTGCCCGAGGCGCCGTTAATTACAATGGATTGCTCCGATGATAAATGCGCTAACTCAGTCAGAAAGTTATAAGCGGTTAACGGGCCATCACATAAGGTCGCGACATTTTCTAATTCAAGATTGGCAGGGAGTTTACGTATTAAGCCATCTGCTTTTACGCATAGCCATTGCGCATGGGCGCCAAAGCTCACCGAGGTTTCGCCGTAAACGGCATCTCCAACTTGAAATTGAGTGACGTTTTGGCCCACGGCTTCAATGATCCCAGCGAAGCTAGTGCCTGGTATGGCATTCTTGGGTTTGCTTAAGCCTAGAAATAGACGGGCAAACTTGGGGGTACCTTTACGCATCATGGCGTCCGCTTGGCTGACACCCGAAAATTGCAGGGTGATGCGCACCTCATCATCTCTAACCTCGGGCATCGGGACATCCATCACTTTCAGAACATCCGTAGGGCCATACCCTTGAGCAACTACCGCTTTCATGGGATACCTCAATCTCTTTTACTTACAGTGTAAGTTAACTTACACTGTAAGCTTGATTGGATCAAGTGATTATTTTTTAACCATGAAGAAAACCCCATTAAGTAGAGAGCGGGTATTGGGCTGCGCTCTTGCCATGGCTGATGAAGACGGATTAGATGGGCTTTCCATGCGCAAGCTGGCGGATCGTTTGGGTGTCAAAGCCATGTCTCTTTACAATCATGTGGCCAATAAAGACGAAATCATTGATGGCTTGGTTGAGATGGTGGTCGCAGAGATGGGGGTGCCCGATTCAAGCCAACCTTGGCGTCAAGCTATGGAAGAGAGGGCCGTTAGAGCCCATGAGGTGTTAATGCGGCATCCTTGGGCAACCCATGGGTTTATGTCTCGCGTAAATGCAGGGCCTGCTATGTTGGCTTATGTGAATGCAACGCTTGGGTGTTTGCATGAAGCAGGATTTAGCTTACCGGTGGCCGATCATGCTTGGAATGCTATGGATAATCACATCTATGGATTTACGTTACAGGCGCTGAATTTTCCATTTTCAGCAGATGAATATGCGGAGGTGGCAAAACAATATCTGCCCATGATCAATTCAGATGAGTTACCGTATTTGCATCAACTCACTGCATTGGTTAGTCGTAAACAGCACAAGGGGGTACACGACTTTCGTTTAGGCTTGGGATTTATTTTGGATGGTTTGGCGTCTTTGCTTGAAGAATAAACAACACCAAGCAAACATTGCTTGGTGTTGTTCAGCAAAAGTTTAAACCTTATCTTGCGTCTTCAATTCAAAGTCAGAGGCATCGTGACGCTCAAGTAATTGCTCGTGGGGTTCTCCCCAACTTTTATTGACGATGCTTCCGCGTTTGACAGCAGGGCGTTGTGCGATTTGATTTGCCCAGCGTAAAACGTTTTTATAAGTGTGCACTTCTAAAAACTCCCCTGCATTGTATAAACCACCTTGTGCTAATACACCGTACCAAGGCCAAATAGCCATGTCCGCAATGGTGTATTCATCTCCGGCAATAAATTCATTTTCGGCAAGTTGTCGGTCCAGTACATCCAATTGGCGTTTTACTTCCATGGTGTAGCGATCGATTGGATATTGGTATTTCTCCGGAGCGTAAGCGTAGAAGTGACCAAAGCCACCGCCTAATAATGGGGCGCTGCCCATTTGCCAAAATAACCAAGAAAGGCATTCGGCTTTTTTACTGGCATCGCTAGGTAGAAAATCATTAAATTTTTCTGCCAAGTACATGAGTATGGAGCCGGACTCAAAAATACGCGTGGCAGGTTGGGTGCTGGTATCTAACAATGCCGGAATTTTGGAATTAGGATTGATGTCAACGAAATCACTACCAAATTGATCGCCTTCCATGATGTTGATGATGTAGGCATCGTATTCGGCACCTTTAATGCCTTTTTCTAATAGCTCTTCAAACATGATGGTGACTTTGACACCATTCGGCGTGGCTAAAGAATACAACTGAAATGGATGTTGGCCTTGCGCAAGGGTTTTATCGTGAGTCGCACCGGCAATAGGGCGGTTGATGTTGGCAAACTTACCACCACTGGCGCTGTCCCATTTCCAAACCTTGGGTGGGGTATAAGTTGGGTCTGACATATTGCACTCCCTTTAAGGTATTCGTGCAGCCTAGTCTACTTATGCTAGAAAGCGCTGTCAGTTTGAATTTTGCTTTAAAAAGAGTGTTCCAAAATACTTTATAGC
>JABXIK010000062.1 GCA_013373125.1 Gammaproteobacteria bacterium
TTCTTGCTTCTCTCGAAGCGAGGCGCGTATTCTACAGAACCGCTTTTCCTTGTCAACAAAAAGTTTGTAAGTTTTTATTAAGAAGACTTTCAAATTTTTTGTTTCGCTTTAGGTGTTTAGCCCGAAGCGGAGGCGCATTTTACAGTGTTTCGATTAGCTGTCAACACTTTGTTTTTATTTAATTTTTTCTGATTTAACTCGGTAAAAATTAAATACCTTTAACAGGGTTTTCTTTTTGCTATTTCACCTAAAGAAAACGCGCTTCCCGTTGAAGGAGGCGCGCATTATAGGGGGATAATTTTGGCCGTCAACCGCCAAAAGCAAATTAGTTAAAATTATTTCAATTCAAACAAGTGATGCTTCTTTTTGCCTAGTTTAGTGATGAAAAAACGACCAAACAGTGCATTTTCTGCACTAAAGATTTGCTGCGCTGCCATTAGCGCGTCCATTCCGTATGCTGTGCCATTTACGACGACTGCATTACGACCCAATGCATCCTTAATTTGCTTGCCTTGACCTAGGCCTGCTTCGGCTAATAGCTGCGTCAACGGTGCACCATCTAAATCAGCTGCCGCCAAATCACTTGCAGGTAAGCCATCCAGTTTGATTTGCTCTAAGTCCGCTTCACTTAATGCAGACTCGTCACCAGAGAATAGCGCTTCGGTAATACGCTCAGCGGCAGCCAGGCCCTCTTCACCGTGCAATAGTTTGGTTACTTCTTTGGCTAAAATAGGTTGCGCCGTTTTACGGCCCTGGATTTGTGCATCTGCCGCTTCAATGGCATCAATCTCTTCAACACTTAAAAAGGTGAAGTACTTAAGGAACTTATACACATCTGCATCTGCTGTATTTAACCAGAACTGGTAGAAGGCATAAGGCGATGTTTTGTTGGCATCAAGCCAAATGGTACCACTCTCGGTTTTACCGAATTTCGTACCATCGGATTTCGTCACCAGAGGTAAGGTCAAGCCAAACACTTGATTGCCATTCATGCGACGAGTCAGTTCTGTACCACCTGTGATATTACCCCACTGGTCAGAGCCGCCAATTTGAAGCACACAGTTTTCAATTTCGTTTAACTTAGCAAAGTCATAGCTTTGCAAAATCATGTAGGTGAATTCGGTAAAGCTAATGCCCGCGCCATCACGATCAAGGCGCTGCTTAACGGATTCTTTTTGAATCATTTGATTAACAGAGAAGTACTTACCCACATCGCGCAAGAAATCCAAAACATTGAATTCCCCCACCCAATCTAGGTTGTTCACCACTTTGGCGCTGTTTTCACCTGAGTCAAAATCCACAAAGCGACTCACCTGGGCTTTTAACTTCTCTACCCAACCGGCAACCACTTCTGGGCCATTTAATTTACGCTCGGCCGCTTTAAAGCTAGGGTCGCCAATTAAGCCGGTTGCCCCACCCACTAACGCAAGCGGCTTATGGCCTGCCATTTGAAAACGCTTTAATACTAATAAAGGCACCAACGAGCCAATGTGTAAGCTGTCGGCGGTTGGATCAAAACCGCAATACAAGGTTTGACAGCCGGCCTCTAAGCGCTCAACTAATTCGGCTTCGCCTGTGCAATCGTTAAATAGGCCTCGTGCCTTTAAATCTTCTATTAATGCCGCTGTCATGGACTTACCCAGTAGTACTTGTATCTGAATTAAGAGGGAGGAAATTAACGGATTTGAGCAGATTTGCAAGTTGTTGCAGCAATTTAGCTGCCAACTGGCTCCTAAAGCGAGCAAACGGGTCTACAATTTCGAATAGGGAATGTTATGCTTGGCCCACCAGATGTACAGGCAATACTATGATTAACAAGGATTTATCCACTCTCGAACTGTTACCTAAACGCCATTGGATTGCCCTTGGCTTAACCTGTTTGTTCGTGGTGGCACTTTTGATTTTGATTCCGGTGAAACAAGAACTGGAACGTCGTACTTTCGCCTATCAATTACCCTTGCCTGAAAACACACTTCAAGAAACTCAACAAATTGCTGGGCCTGCATGGAACATGCAATCCATTAAACCCGGCGACACATTAGCTCAGCTATTTGTTAACGAAGGGCTATCGGCGCAACTGCTTTATCAGTTAACTCAAACCGAACATGGGGCCAGCCTGAATCAATTGCACCCTGGAGATAAAGTGGGCTTTCAATTAGACGAGCAATCCCTGCAAAGCTTTCGTCTAGAAAAGTCGCTATTTGAAAGCTATGAATTTGTAAAAACCGATGCCGGATTTGAAAGTAAGAAGATCGTACTTGAGCCAGACGTAGTAGAGACCTTTGCCCAAGGTTCCATCGACAGCTCATTATTTGAAGCCGGCATGAGTGCCGGCATGAGCAATAACATTATCATGCAGCTGGCATCTATCTTTGGCTGGGATGTGGACTTTGCTCTGGATATTCGCCAAGGGGATAACTTCAGCCTGATCTATCAAGAAAAATACCTAGATGGCGAGAAAGTGGGTGACGGTGACATATTAGTGGCCCGTTTCGAAAACCAAGGGAAAACCTATACCGCTGTGCGTTACGATGACAATCAAGGTTATGCCCAGTATTTCACTCCAGCAGGCTTAAGTATGCGCAAAGCTTTCTTGCGCACCCCTGTCGATTTCACCCGCATTAGTTCTCGATTTGACTTAAATCGCAAACACCCAATCCTTCACCGAATTCGTGCCCATAAAGGGGTGGACTATGCCGCCCGTCGAGGCACGCCTATTCGTGCCGCCGGTGATGGCAAAGTCATTTTTGCCGGAAACAAAGGTGGCTATGGCCGTGTATTAATTTTGCAACACGGCTCCAGTTACACCACTTTATATGCCCACCTTCAATCCTTTGGTCGTGGCGTACGCGTAGGTAAGCGTGTGAAGCAAGGCCAAACCGTGGCCTATGTGGGCAGCTCTGGTTTAGCGTCAGGTCCGCACTTACATTATGAGTTCCGCGTGAACGGCGTGCACCGCGATCCATTGCGAGTACGCTTGCCTCAAGCCAAACCCATTGACCCAAGCCAAAAAGAAAACTTCTTACACTATGCACAAATCATGGTGATGCGCTTAGAAAGTCATATCTACGGTGATTACTTTGCCTCACGCTGATCCCAGTTATTACATCGGGCAAATGTCCGGCACCAGTATGGATGGCATTGATACCGTATTGGTGAGCATTGGTGGCGGCAAAATTGAACTGATCGGCTCCCATCATTTGGATTTCCCCGAATCACTCAAGCAACAGATTATGGCGCTTTGCCAGTCTGGCGAAGATGAATTAAATCGCAGTGCTCGCGTAAGCAATGAATTAAGTCGCCTGTATGCACAAGGTGTAAAAGCCGTGCTAGAGCACACTGGTATCGATACTCAAGATATCAATGCGATTGGTTGCCATGGGCAAACCATTCGTCACATGCCACCCCATTACACATTACAACTCATCAATGGCGCATTGTTAGCCGAACTTACCAATATTAATGTGGTGTGCGATTTTCGCACCCGCGATATGGCAGCTGGAGGCCAAGGGGCTCCGTTAGTACCTGCATTTCATCAGCAAGTTTTTCAGCAATCCGACAAAGACACCTTGGTGGTGAACATCGGTGGCATGGCCAACATCACGTACTTACCGGCCCATGGCGATGTGAAAGGTTTTGATACTGGTCCTGGCAATGTATTGATGGATGCTTGGTGCGTACAACATAAAAAAGGCGCGTACGATCACAACGGCGCCTGGGCCCAAAGCGGCAAGGTCAGCACTTCTCTGCTTAACATTCTATTGGATGATCCATATTTCAAAATGCCCGCCCCTAAAAGCACTGGGCGTGAACACTTTAACCTTGATTGGCTCAATCATTTCCCAATAAAAGAAATCCCAAGTGAGGATGTGCAAGCCACATTATTGCAAGTGACGGTAAACAGCATTTCCAATGAGATAAAACGCTTATCGAAAGGGGGAGATGTAGTAATTTGTGGTGGCGGCGCCTTTAATGGGCAATTGCTGAAGTGTTTGAGCCATGAATTAGGCACGGACTTTCATATTTGCCGCAGCGCCAAACTAGGTATTGATCCACAGTGGGTAGAAGCCATGGCATTTGCTTGGTTAGCGCAACAAAATCAATTGCGTTTGGGCGGCAATGTACCTGATGTAACTGGCGCACAAGGCTCCAGAATTTTAGGTGCCCTGTATCCAGCTTAACTGCATAGCAGACTAGTTTTAAAATTGCTGGTAACCGGACTCGATTAAGCGCTCTTCTTCAGCTGGACCAAACGGTACTGTATCCACAAACGCCGGCAACTGATCACGACGGATACGATTGATCCCCATCCAAGTTTCACAGATCTTAATATCCACCACATTAAACGCATCCAATTTGGCCGCTTTATCCACCAAGGCTCTGTACATTTGATAGTTGTGCTTCACAAAGGCATTAGCTTCATTACCGTGCAAGACCAATGCGATGGCTTGTTCTGGGTAAGATTGTCGCGCATCCGCCCAAGCTTCTGCTTGATCGAGAATACGGGATAACTCTTCAGGTGTGTGTGCGTAAATTAACGCGATATGGTGAGGATTGGTTTCAGCCCAAAGCCATGAGCTGAAACTCAATAAAATCCCAAGTAGGATCTGATTAAATCGTGAATGACGAGCCACAACCACAGGTTGCGGATGCTTGCGGATTGGTAACCACAAAGCGGGAGCCCTCTAAGCTTTCTTGATAATCCAAGCTGGCACCATCCAGATACGGATAGCTTAAAGAATCCACCAGCACTTTGACCCCTTCTTGCTCCACTTGAGCATCGTCTTCAGCGATTTCGGTGTCAAAAGTAAATCCATATTGGAAGCCCGAGCAGCCTCCGCCGGTCACAAAGACCCTTAAGCAAAGGCTATCGTCACCCTCATCTTCAATCAGCGTTTGTACTTTATGTACGGCCGCTTGGGTCAGAGAAAGAACGTTCATACTGCAAAACCTTCAGTGTTTAACTCGGCCATTATGGATTTATCCGACTAAATTAGTCAACTTTTGTTTCGCTTTGCGCAAGATCCAAAACTGGCTCCTGCTGCTTACGGCCTTTACCGTTCTTGTCTTTACCTTGGTGAATCAGGCTGCCGTTCACTTGTGCGCCCATGACCATTTCCATCATGCTGTAGTGTACATCACCGTTCACTACCGCTTTTTTCGCTAACTCAACATGCTGACCGGAGTAAACATTTCCCACAACCGTGCCATTGATGATGATATTCGGCACACGAATTTCGCCTTCGACCACGCCGGTTTCACTGATGCGCACCACTGCACCGCTTTGCTCATCGGCAATCAGGTTACCTTTAATACGACCATCTATGTGTAAACCACCACTGAAATGCAGATCACCGATAAACTCAGATTTGTTGGAAATTAACGTATCGTAATGACCTGGGTTTTTACTTTTGCTACTCAACATCTTTACTCCTTGCCCGGCCAAGGGAAGCTTTGTTCTACCCGATTGGCCTTTGAACCATTTGTTTGTAATACCACTTCAACAGACTCGGCGATGAAACCTTCTGGCAATACCAAGTCCCCTTCAATCTCTTGGAAATAACGGAAACGATACTTGATGCCGTAATCTTGCACGTCATCAGATACATCTCTTAAACCATATACTTTTTGCTCACCATTGAGCACACCGACAATATTCACACCAGCCAAACCACTCACAAAGCGCTGATTGGTGCCGACTTGGGTAATAACCACTTTATAGCGATAACGGCGTGCTTCTAGTGTGGGTTCAATGTCCAGTTTTTGAATACGTAGATCTTGCTTACGGGTAGACGGAGCCATTATGCCTTTGTAGAACGCCACCTCTTCTTGCAAGGTCGCGATCTGATTACGCAGGTCCACTAAGTTTTGGCGTAACCCTTCGGTAGAGCGGCGATCCACCTCACCGCCTTTTTCCAACATGATCACACGCTGCGAATAAGACGCCATTTCGTCTTGCGCCATTTGCAGGTCTTCTTTTAGTTGATCCCGTTCGGCAATGGCTTGGGTTTGAGCTTCGAGGGCTTCATAACGACCGAAGATGTAGCTTGCGCCACCCAATGCTGCAATCAATACCAACATAAACAAGCGCTTAAAAAAGCGTGTCCATGGGTCATAACTGACCACCATGAGTTGATCTTGCTTGCTGCCTTTTACCACTGTCATAGCATGCAGTCCTTTTTCTTTTCTCAATACATCATTATGGAAGCATAGCTGGCTGAGTCATACCTGCATTCTCAGCAAAGCCAAACATAATGTTCATATTTTGCACCGCTTGGCCGGCAGCGCCTTTTACTAAATTATCAATGACAGATAACACGATAACGGTATCGCCGCCTTGTTGACGATGCACCGCGATTTGATTGTAGTTACTGCCCTTCACATTACGCGTAGCCGGATGCGTACCCGCTGGCATCACATCCACAAATGGCTCATCTGCATAGCGTGCTTCAAACACTTTTTGTAAATCTACAGAGGTGTCTTTCAATTTGGCGTACAGGGTAGCATGAATACCACGAATCATAGGTGTTAAGTGTGGCACAAATGTCAGCCCCACTTCGTTGTTCTTGTTTGCGTTTTGTAAACCTTGTTTAATTTCTGGTAAATGACGGTGACCTGCTACGCCATACGCACTGAAACTTTCGCTGGCTTCACATAACAATCCACCCACTTTCGCCTGACGGCCCGCGCCACTGACTCCGGATTTACAGTCGGCAATGATGGAATCGGTTTCAATTAAGCCTTGTTCAATAAGAGGTAATAAACCTAATTGCGCCGCCGTCGGATAACATCCAGGGTTGGCAATCACTCTTGCCGTTTTAATGGCTTCACGATTGACCTCAGGCAAACCGTAAACGGATTCTTCAACGATATCGGCGCAGGTGTGTTCCATACCGTACCACTTGGACCATTCCACCACGTCTTTAATTCTGAAGTCCGCGCCTAAATCAATCACGCGCACGCCGTTTTTCACTAATTCGGGTGTCATTTCCATTGCAACACCGTGCGGCGTCGCAAAAAATACTAAATCACATTCACACAGGGTTTTAACATCCGGTACACTGAAAGTGATATTTGTGAATGGGCGCAGATTAGGGAACATGTCCGATACAAGCGTGCCGTCTTCACCACGTGAGGTCACGACTTTTAAATTCACTTGTGGGTGTTGCACAAGAATTCTAAGCAATTCCACACCGGTGTAACCTGTACCGCCCACAAGGCCCACATTAATCACAATATCACCTTCTTTTTTCTAAAATTCGAAGGGCCTTATAATAGCGCCTTCCATAAAAAGTGATAGAGCATTGATGGCATCTTTTATCCGCCAATTACGAATTTCCCTCGCTCAAGGGGATGCCTTACCTCAACTTGCGTTGTTAGGGGTGCTGGCTGGTCTGATTACCAGCGGCACCATTTTATTGTTTCGTTTGGCCATTGAAGGACCGCTGGATTATTACTTGGCCAATGGCGATCATGAAAATTTCGAAGTCCTTGCCCCTTGGATACGCTTCACCTTACCTTTATGCGGTGCGTTATTCATTGCGGTTATTTTTTCTCGCTTAAGCCAACAAAGCCGCCAAGTCGGTATCGGCCATGTATTGGAGCGTTTAAAGCATCACCAAGGGCACATGCCGTTTACCAATTTTGTGGCGCAGTTTTTTGCCGGCATTATTTGCGCATTAAGCGGACAGAGTACCGGCCGTGAAGGCCCTGCGGTTCACCTTGGTGGTGCCAGCGGCAGCATCATGGGGCGCAAATTTGAACTCCCCAGCCGTCATATTCAACTGCTACTGGCCAGTGGTGTGGCCGCAGCCATTAGTGCTTCGTTTAATACCCCCATTGCAGGTGTCATCTTCGCCATGGAAGTCATCGTGATGGGTTACAGCTTTATCAGTTTGATTCCTATCATTCTTGCGTCCGTGGCAGGGGCGTTGTTAACACGCTTTGTGTATGGGTCCGAGCCTGCATTCACCGTACCGCAGTTGCAAATGCAGTCTTTATTAGAATTCCCCTTCTTATTAGCAGAAGGGTTACTCATGGGGGCATTGGCTGCGTTATTTATTTGGATCACTGTCAAAAGTGCACGCAAGGCGCCGAAGAATATTTGGCTGCGCTTCTTAATCATTGGCTTATTGAATGGCGGCTTTGCTCTGTTGATTCCCGCCATGATGGGCATAGGGTATGACACAGTTAACCAAGCCATTACTGGGCAATTACCTTGGATGTTACTCATCACCTTTGCCGTGGCCAAACTCTTTATTACCGGTTTCAACATTGGCTTAGGTCAACCTGGGGGTGCCATCGGCCCCATGATTTTCATCGGCGCTTGTGCCGGTGGAGCCATAGGTGAAGTGGGGAATTATTTCGCCCCTGAAATCGCCAGTGCCACAGGCTATTACGCCATGTTAGGCATGGCCGCCATGATGAGTGCATGTTTGCAGGCGCCACTCACCGCATTGATGACGTTACTTGAGCTCACCAACAACCCCAATATCATTTTACCGGGTATGTTGGTGGTGGTGATTGCCAACCTCACCACCAGCGAGATATTCAAACAAAAAGCACTGTTCCCGCGCTTGTTACAACTACGCGGACTGTCTACCGATACCAGTCCTGTAGAACTCATGCTCAGACAAAGCAGTGTACTGACTGTGGCTGAGAAAAACATCAAGGTAGTACCCAAGTTTGCCAACATAGACACTTTAAAACTGGCGTTAAATGGCAATCCTAGCTGGCTGGTGATTCATGGTGAAAAAGGCATTCTGGCGGCGTTAGCGGCGTCGGACCTTGCTAACCTATTATTAGATGACGAAGCACTGCAGCACTGGCTTGAGGCCGATGAAGATAATGAACCGACCTTAAACCTAATGGCGATTCCTGGTCAGCGTTTAACCTGCAAGAGCATCTCCATGCGTGCCAATTTACAAGAGGCCATCGATACCATGATTGATGAGCAGGTAGAATGCCTCACCATCCACTATGGTAAAGAAGTGAATACCGCCTCTGTCATGGGCATCATCGAACATGATAAAATTCATAACTATTACCGATACACCCATTAATCACACCCAATCGAACTAAGGACGAACATGCTTTGGATTAAAGCGTTTCATATTGTCGCCGTCGTATGCTGGTTCGCAGCGTTATTCTATTTGCCTCGCTTATTTGTGTATCACGCCATGAGCGATGACCAAACCAGTAAAGAGCGTTTTAAGGTCATGGAGCGCAAGTTGTACCGTGGCATCATGACCCCATCCATGATCGCTGTGATCGTGTTAGGTGGTTGGCTACTTGCCCTTAATCCCAGTTATTACTTCAGCCAGGGTTGGGTTCACGCTAAGTTATTTTTGGTGGTATTACTGGTTGGTTATCACCATTATTGCGGTTACTTACTCAAACAATTTCGCGACGACAAAAATCAACGCAGTCACGTGTTCTTCCGTTGGTTTAACGAAGCACCGGTTCTCATCTTAATTGCCATAGTAATTCTTGCTGTGGTTCGCCCGTTTTAACATTTCATTTTATTCAATAGGTTGTTCATGGATATTTCACGTTCAGAATCGTTATTTTCACAGGCTCAAGCTCACATTCCAGGTGGTGTAAATTCACCTGTGCGCGCGTTTAATGGCGTTGGCGGCAGCCCTATCTTTTTTCAAAAAGGCGAAGGCGCGTATCTTTTTGATGAAGACGGCAATCGTTACATCGACTATGTCAATTCTTGGGGCCCACTCATCTTGGGTCACGGCGCACCGCAAGTATTAGAAGCCGTACAAAAACAGTTGGTAAACGGTTTAAGCTTTGGCGCCCCTACCGAATTAGAAATCACCATGGCCAACAAGGTATGCGAAATGTATCCAAGCATGGATATGGTACGCATGGTTTCAAGTGGTACTGAAGCCACCATGAGTGCCATTCGTCTTGCGCGTGGTTTTACCGGCCGCGACAAAATGGTGAAGTTTGAAGGCTGTTACCACGGCCATGCGGATTCTTTATTAGTAAAAGCCGGCTCTGGTTTATTAACGCTTGGCGTACCCAGCTCTCCTGGTGTGCCAAAAGCAGTTGCGGATTTAACCATCACACTGACTCACAATGATTTAGATTCGGTACGTGAATGCTTCGCACAAATGGGTAACGAGATTGCGTGTGTCATCGTAGAACCCATCGCTGGCAACATGAACTGCATTCCACCTGAAACCGGTTTCTTACAAGGTTTGCGTGAATTGTGTGATGTTCACGGCATTGTACTCATTTTTGATGAAGTGATGTGCGGTTTCCGTGCAGCCAAAGGCGGCGCGCAAGAAGTGTATGGTGTGGTACCGGACATGACCACATTAGGCAAGGTTATCGGCGGCGGCATGCCTGTAGGTGCCTTTGGCGGTAAAAAAGAAATCATGCAACACTTGGCACCACTTGGTCCTGTTTATCAAGCGGGTACATTATCGGGCAACCCAATTGCCATGGCGGCAGGTTTTGCCATGTTAGAAGCCATCAGCGAACCTGGGTTTTATGATGCACTAACCGCAAAAACCGAAACCCTATGTAAAGGTTTAGAAGCGCTGGCGGAAAAACACGGCATCCCGTTCACGACCAACCAAGTGGGTAGCATGTTCGGTTTCTTCTTCAGTGAAGAGAAAAACATCCGTCGCTTTGCACAAGTGCAAAATTGCGATCAAGAACGCTTCAAGAAGTTTTATCACGGCATGTTAAATGAAGGTATTTATTTAGCGCCTTCTGCATTCGAAGCAGGCTTCATGTGTGCTGCCATTTCTGATGCTGATATTGAGCAAACATTACAAGCAGCGGATATAGTATTTGCTGCATTGTAATTGTTAATACTTTAGACAAAAAAAGCCCAGAATATTCTGGGCTTTTTGGTTTTCATGGTATCCATTAAAACGAGTATTGCGTGCCCACACTAATCACTTGGCAGCCATAAATTTCATTACCAGGCGTTGCATCATATCCACCGTTGCCATTACCCTCGGTTAAATCATAAGCGCAGTATTCATCACTCATGTGATACTCAACAAAGATATACATGTTGTCATTCATAACATGCTCCATACCTAAGCCCACTTCACTGCCTTCGTTTTCACCTTTACTGTCATCCAATGGCAGATAACTTGGGTAATTCCCTGTACCAAAATGCACACGATAGGTGTTACTGCCAGACGTTAAGGATGCATGTACAGAAGTAATACTCGCATCGTCCGAGCCCAAACCCTCTTTGGCGATTTCATGTTTGATAGCAAAGCGCATGTTGGACATATTATATTCCGCGGCCACACCTAATAATTCGGTAGAGCCTGCACCTAAATCATCGTAAGCAATATGCGCGGTTAACGCATCGAGATTATAACTGGCAGACGCAATAAAACGGTCTTCGCTTTTACCAGTTGAATTATCCACACCACTTTGAATATTAAGTACAGCGGTTAACCCCCCAATGCTTGGGGTTTGATACACAATTAGATCGCTCAATTGAAACGACGCATAAGTATCAAAACCCGTCCAGCCACTGCTAAAACGATCCGTTGTCCATGCAATGGCGTTGTAATATGCGTTCCATTGATATCCAACTGAAACCTGACCAAAGCCGCCTCTTAATCCCACATGGGCATCGTTTTGCTCGTTGTTGGCACCGGCCCAAGTAAGCTGCTCGTTTTTGTATAGCTTACCTTTTACAACATCCACATAAATCTTGTAGTTATAAAAACCAGTTAATCCCGGTTGGATTTCTTGTTCGCCTTTCACACCTAAATAGCTATAAGCATCTTGCATTTGCATGTGGTCATCGAAGATATCGTTGTCTTTCACATCGCGGTATTCAAGCCCAACATTCAGTGAGCCATAAAAAGAATTATCGGCTAAGGCATTCATAGCCAGAATCATTGATAGAAGTAATAATCGGTTTTTCATTTTGAGCCCTCTCTTTAATTCAATGAATGATTATTAAGAAGGTGCTCCAATGGTTGTCACCACAGAAACACACCAACTACATTAAGCCGTGTTGTTTTTTGATTTGATCAAAACGTCCTGATTGTTTGAACGCTTGGATCATTTGATCAAGTTGTTTGACTAGTTTTTCGTGCTGCGCATATTGGCGGTTAACCCCCATATGCAGCGACCGAACTTCAATGGGATGTGATACATCATAGTACAAGCGATCAGCCCCTTCTAATTGTTGAGCCTCATAACGCATGACATCCTCGGTGCCAACGGCCACATCCAAGCGATTGCCTAAGACCTTTTTTAAGCTTTGATTTAGATCGATACTTTTGTCCCAAGTCACTGCGGGCGTATCTAAAAAGGCTTTAGGGTAAGCATACGACGATACAATCCCCACTCGCTTATCACTTAAATCCGATGCTTTACGATACTGAAAAGATTGATCTTTTAAACTGACAAACACCACTTTGTTATTGTAATAGCCTTTGGTGAATTCAAACTTGGATTCACGGGATTCATCTTTCCACATAGCGGTAATCAGGTCGTACTCTCCGCGCTTACTTGTACGCATTATGCGTTTCCAAGGGGCAAACTCTATGCTGACGGAATAGCCTAGAGCTTGTAGTACTTCAATGGCGAGTTGCACGCTAAAGCCGCCACGAGTGAGCTGACTGCCAGTAATGGGTGGCCATTCATCTGCAATAATACGAATGTCACCTCGGTCAGATTCTTCCGCTTGCAGCATGCCACTACAGGCCAAAATTAAAATGAGAAATAATCGCGCTAGGGTCATGGAATCTCCTCTATTATGAGTATAGAAGAAACACACCATTCATCTAAGTTTTGCTGTGCTTTTTACTGAGTGTGGCATCATCTGAAAACCCTAATACAGAAAATAAGACTATGTCAGCAGATTTAACCCAAGGTGCCATTGGCAAATGGCTGTATAAGTTAACCGCTCCCATGGTAGTGGGAATCCTTGCTATCTTCTTATTTAATCTGGTGGATACCTATTTCATCGGCTTGCTAGGCACAAAACCCCTGGCCGCGGTGAGTTTTACGTTTCCTGTCACCATGCTCATCATGAATCTTGCCATTGGCCTAAGCATCGCAACAGGTGCTATCACCGCCCGCAGCCTAGGACAAAAGAACCAAGAACAAGCTCGAGTCTGGGTAACCGCCAGCTTATATTTGGCCTTGGTGATTGGCTTGGTAATGGGCTGTTTAGGATTAATTTTTCAATCCAGTATTTTCCGTTTACTCGGTGCCGATGACGCCCTATTACCCACCATTGCAGAATATATGAATTGGTGGCTTGGAGGCTGCGTCGTATTAATTATCCTAGTAGTGGTGAATGCCAGCATTCGTGCGACAGGTAATACAAAATTACCCAGTTACATGATGATGGCCAGTGCGGTGTTAAACGGAATTTTTGATCCGTTGTTAATTTTTGGCATTGGTCCTTTTCCGGAATTAGGTATTCAAGGAGCTGCCATTGCGACAGTATTAAGTTGGAGCGTGGCGTTTATCGGTCTGTTTCGCTATTTACTTAAACGGGATTTAATCTGCTTAAGTATTCCTCCTGCGTTACTGGATCACTGGCGACAACTGATTAAATTGGGCTTACCAGCTTCTTTAACCAATATGTTGGGACCTCTTGCAAATGGCATCATTGTGGCTTGGGTTGCAGACTATGGTGTGCATGCAGTCGCGGCTTATGGTGTGGGCAGCCGCATTGAGCCGTTAGCTTTAATTGTGGTCATGGCATTTACGGCTAGCTTGCCGCCGTTTGTTGGGCAGAATCATGGTGCCGGTAGTGAGAGCAGAATCGAATCCGCTCTCATAAAAAGTATGCAATTTGTTTTTATTTGGCAGTTGTTGGTGTACGCATTATTAAGTGTAATGGCTGTTCCCATCAGCAGCTTATTCAGTGATGAACCTAAGGTACAGCACATCATACAAACCTTTATCTACATAGTGCCATTAAGTTATTTCGCGGTGGGTTTTGTATTAGTTAGCACGGCCACTATCAATGCGTTACACAAAACTCACTGGTCCTTAAATATCAACCTAGTGCGTTTATGCGTGCTGTATATACCTTGCGCTTGGATAGGTCACACCCTTGCAGGATTAGACGGTTTATTTTGGGGCTGTGCCATTGGCAATTTATTAATGGGTGGGATCATTTTATTGTTATTTAGACGCATGCGTCGTCATCCGAGCATGCGCCAACGATTACTCAGTGCGTAATTAAAATCCAAGAGTGACCCATAGAGATTGTTGCTGCACCTCTATAGTTTTCAAGCTCGCTTGTAACAATGATTGACGAAAATCATTTTTATCCAAACGATAGATGGGCTCTGCCTGTAAGCGTTGCACCAATAAATCCTGCACCACAGGTTTGATTTGACTGATTACAGAAGGCGACAGTTGCTCGATGGATAAGTCCGTTAATTTGGCATGATCCAAATAAAACGCGCCTTCTTTTGCCTCGTAACGTAACCCTCCTTGGACTGTGACACTGCCATTACCATGTAAACCACCTAAGCCATCGATATCTAAAAATGCGGTCACGGCTAATTCATTAGTGGCTTCCAATAATTCGAGCTTGGCATCCGTCAATACGATATTCGCTAACAGGGTTTGCTTTTCTATGGGCGTCAAGGTTTGCAGTTTTTGTTGCAACTCTTGTTGAGTAAATTGCAATGTTTGCTCAAATCCATACACCAAAGATGCCCAATTCAAAATTGAAAACACCAAACCCAGCTGTAAACACTTCCCAATTAACTTCATAGTATTCATCACACTCATTGTTCAAATTTTGCCGTCTAGACGGATACACATGGCCGCTTTTGCATGGTTAAGACCCTAAAAGCGAGAAATAGTGCTGGCCCGTTAATTGCTATTTTTACCAATCATTGATCACACGAGCCTGCTATGGATATTAACTCACCACTGCCAAGTTTAATTAGCTCTTTGTATCAAAATAACGCATCACTTAGTGAATCCCAAGCTAGCGAAGATGCCACCAATGCTTACATCCCATCCACACGAGATGACAGCAAAGTCACGCTCTCTTTACGCAGCCAAAAGCTCAGTGCCATCAGCAAGGAATTTTTTAACGGCCCTATCGCTTCAGAAAACATTGCCGCCCTCACACAGAGCCTCTACGAGAATGGATTTCTCAACGGAACGGATTTGCAATCTCTAGGCGGCCAATACACAGAGCAGAATAACATTACCAAGGCTAAACATACTCTGAGTAGTTTCACACTCGAGGCCAGTAAACACGGTGATGAAAACACGGTAAGCATACTGAATACCATCACCAGTGCCCTTGATAATATGGATCAGCCTAGTACGCAACAATTACGACAAACCGAAATCATCGCATTAGATTTTGCCCAGCAATTCCTCGCAAACTTGCAGCAAATACCTGCCGATGAAGCCCTCATTAAAGATTTCGAAAATGTCGTTGACGTACTCTCTACACTGGACACCTTACGTCAAAATGATCAACTAGAGGACGGTAGCCAAACCTATCAAAGCATTGAAGAGCAGTTTAACCAGTTATTTGAGGGCGATAGCCCTTAATTCCCCTTTATGCAAACCCGTCTATACTCAACGTATCCCATTTGTTTCGAAGGCTTAAGCCCTTAACCATTGAGCATGACGAGTCAGCACACGTTTGCGGTAAAGTCCGCACCACGCTCCCCCATGAGATCTCAGGTGCTGCTCATCGTCAGCTTGTTCATTTTTGCCAGTATCATCTTGGTCACATTAGGATTCATTCAATCTGAAGTTCTCAACAGTGTTCGTGCATTTGTACGCGGCGAAGGACTATGGGCAAAAAGCCAAAAAGATGCGGTTTATTACTTAGAGCGTTACGCTCACGGACAAAAAGAGTCCGATTTCGAGCAATTCAAACAAGCGCTTTCTATTAATCTTGGTGATAAACAGGCGCGACTGTTATTACAGAATAAACCTGTGGATAAAGAACGCGCTCGCCAAGGGTTTCTCGCCGGAAATAACCACCCTGAAGATATTGATAGCCTCATTACTTTTTTTCTGCGCTTTCAAGATTTTTATTACATGAAAAAAGCACTTTCTGTATGGCAGGCCGGCGATGAAAAAATTGAAGTCCTGATTCAAATGGGACATGTAATTCGCTCCCACGTGAAAGAACAAAATAAAGAGGGATTAAAACTAGCTCTTAAAGATTTAGACACTTTAAATCATGAATTAAACGTCATAGCGACTGAATTTTCACTGGTACTTTCTGAAGGCGCCCGCTGGATTAAATCCACAATATTAACATTCAGTGTGATTATTATAAGTCTATTAGCACTGGGCATTTTCATCATAACTCGGCATATCATTAATGCGTTAAATCAAACTGAGACCGAACTCATGCTCAGTGAAAAACGTTTTCTCTCTTTATATGATGCTAATGTAATCGGCATCATGGATTGGGACATGCAAGGTCATATTCTCGATGCGAATGATGCCTTTTTAAATATGTTGGGATACAGCCGTGATGAGCTAATCGCGGGCCGTGTTAACTGGCAACAACTCACCCCGCCAGAGTTTAATGAACTAGATGACAACGCCATCAATGAATTAAAAAACCATGCCGTATGCCGCCCTTATGAAAAAGAATTCATTCACAAGAAAGGCCATAGAGTTTCAATCTACATCGGTGCTGCTTTATTAACTGGCGAGACAGATAAGGGCATTTGTTTTGTCATTGATCAAAGTTTACAAAAGCTAAATGAAACCCAACTAAAACTCTCCGCTACTGTATTCAATGCCAGCAGTGACAGCATCATTATTACCGATCAAAATAAGCATGTGGTTGCTGTCAATAATGCCTATTGCAAAAAAACTGGCCGAAGCGAAGAGCAACTGATTGGTTACATGCCTCCCATATTTACCACTCAGTTAATGACGGATGACTTTTATTCGCAGTTATCCGCAAGTCTTAATGAAACGGATCATTGGCAAGGGGATGCGTTAGAGCACACGGTTACCGGTAATACCATACCCATGCATATGAGCATTGATACCGTACGGGATAAACATTACAGCATTACTCATTACGTTATTAGTATGACGGACATAACCGAGCGTAAAGAAGCGGAAGATCAATTAAAGAAACTCGCCCATTACGATTATCTCACCGGACTTGCCAATCGCAGCTTGTATCACGACAGACTGACACAGGCTTTAGTCCGTGCGAAACGGCATAAAAATAGATGCGCATTGCTATTTTTAGATTTAGATAAATTCAAACCCATTAACGATCAATACGGCCATGAAGTGGGGGATTTAATTTTACAAATTGTGGCATCTCGCTTAAAAAATCTAGTGCGTACCAATGACACCATCGCCCGCTTAGGCGGAGACGAATTCGTCATTATCATGGAAGAATTAAAACAACCTGAACACGCAGCCGAGCTCGCCAAGAAGGTGATAGCATCTGTATCCAAACCTTGTCAGGTTAAAGATTTAACCCTAGAAATTGGCTGCAGTATTGGTATTAGTATTTATCCTCTAGATGGGCAAGATACCCTGTCTCTCACGCGCAATGCGGATATCGCCATGTACGCGGCAAAAGGCTCAGGACGAAACTCGTTTTATTTTTTCCATCCATCCCATTAGATTCAATCGAACTTGAATCGCCCTGCCTGATGAGGCGATTGGGTAGCGCCATGATTAACTGGCTGCACGTTTACAGACGAAAAACGCTGTTTTTACCCTACAAGCATATCAATGACATATGAATCGACTGATGAGGCAATTGGGTAGCGCCATGATTAACTTGCTGAATGTTTTACAGACGAAAAAAAACCGCTGGTCTTATCCAGCTGCCATAACAATCACATATAAATTGACTGATGAGGCAACTGGGTAGCGCCATGATTAACTTGCTGCACGGTTTACAGACGAAAAAAAACCGCTGGTTTTACCCAGCGGCCATGTCAATTCGACAATGTGATTAGCTTGATGAGAGAGAGTGCCATGATTAACTTGCTGCTTCGTATCCTTGGGTAAGGACAGTTGGCGTGTCATGACAACGATTCAAATAATACTCATTCTCATTTAAGCAATCAAGAATAATTCTCATTTATTTTTAAATTAGTCGTATTTTGACCAATTTACGCAATCTGACGCTCACCATTTGTCACTTGCTCGTTCAATGCTTTGATACGACGTGACATATTATCTAAAAGCGTCATGGCAATTTCGGGCTGCGCTTTAATAAGCGTCACAAATTCTTGCTTAGGAATGGCCAAAAGCTGGCAATTTTCACGGGCGGTAACGGTTGCATTGCGTTTTTCACCAGTAAAAACCGCCATGGCACCGAATATTTCGCCGGACAAGACCTCACCGACGGTGACCCCATTCACGCTTACATCTGCACTGCCTGACATAAGCTGATATACCGTATCGGCGTAATCCCCCTCTTTGATCATCACCTCGCCATTGGCCACATGTTGAAAACCCGTATGAGTCGCCACCTGTGTTTGTTGCTGGTAATGAGCCAGTAAGCTTTGATACAAAGCCATACTCGTTAGTAAGTAGTTACTAAAACGATGTTGACGTACTGGGTCACTGGCAATGAATCCCATGAATTCGTCGCGCTGCATCAAATCGATTTCAACACCCTCATCTACACGGAATTCTTCATGAGGTAATCCAAACACACGATTTAAACCAATGATGTCCCCTGGCTGTAAACACAGCGTATCGCTGCCATCATTCACCACTGTGATCATGCCAGTACGAATCACACCTAACTGCTCTTTGCTGAATCCATCAAACACCTGAGCATTAGCAGGTAGCGTGTGTTGTACCACTGGAATATTCAAATCCGATAATAGACGCTCAGATAACAAATCCAAACGCTCAAGCAATTGCAGCGTGGCTTCAGGGGCTTTGCCAAGAAACAACATAATACTGGCCATAAAGTAAACAAGGGGGCGTATTTCTACCATAAAACCCACTTATATGCCTAGGTAATGTGCAAAAAATAGCCGCAAATCACAAAATGGTAGGAATTATTGAGAAGGCTGGCGCAAACGAGTTCCTTGCTCTAACGAGAGTAAGATTTCTTGAGCCGAAATATCCTGAGGGAAGAAACAACCACTGATCTTAGCGTCTGCAAGGCTTGCTCCGTTTAGCTTACAACCACGGAAATCCAAGGAGCGTAAATCGGCTCCACGAAAGTACGCATTAGAAAAGTCGATGCCTCTTACATCCAGCTGGCGTAGGTCCAGCCCGCGAAAATCACAGCCCGTCAGATCACAAGTCTTTCCTTGTGCCTTGAGCTTGTTAAACTCTGCTATTTTTTCATCCCTGAGCAATTGATACATCTCGTCAGGGGAAATCCTAGGTTTCATGGCTCGCTCCTTTTGAGTCATAGTTTAATTGAAGCCCAAAACCACATAAGGTCAAACGTGCACGGTTTTATCCTGTCACAACATTGGAAAGACGTTAACGGCGAGCTGCAATTAAGCTTTTGGCTTAAGGGCGATACTGGCCCGCAATGTATCACCTTCACGCAACAAGAAAGCGTGTGCTTTGCACCACAAGCGTTACAAGATGAGCTTCCCACCATTGATGGCATTCGCGTGCAAGCACTCCCGCTAAAGCATTTCGATGGCACAGACATCTGCGCGATATACAGCAAAAGCTATCAGCTGCAATTAGAACTTCGTCAATATTGTAAACAACATGACATTCCATTATGGGAAGCAGACATCCGTCCAACACATCGATTCTTAATGGAGCGACATATCAAGGGCAGTTTGCAATGGGCAACATCGGCTGAAGACGCGCCAATCATTAACCCTAAAGTTAAGCCCAGCGATTACCATCCCAACTTAAAAGTACTCAGTGTGGATATTGAAACCTCAATGCCTACGAAGACAGAAAAAGAAAAGCTGTACAGCATAGGTTTTGTTTCTCGCTGGCTTGATGAACACGGACAGGCTCAAACCGAAAAGCATGTGTACATGCTGGGGCACCCGCAAGCAGAGATTCCCACATGGTTACGCTTATTTAAGAATGTACGAGAACTCTTAATCGCCGCTAACCAATATATTCAGGCACTGGATCCCGATGTGATCATAGGTTGGAATGTGATTAATTTTGATTTCAACGTATTACAACGGGTGTATCACGAATTTGGCGTGCCTTTTAACTGGAGCCGTGATGGTTCAAGTGTAAACATCCGCCAGGGGCAAAATAATTTAAATTTTGTGGATATTCCGGGTCGCGTTATCGTCGACGGCATCGATGCCTTGCGTAATGCCACCTACTCATTTGAAAGCTTTTCATTAGAATTTGTTGCGCAAACCCTACTCGGACACGGAAAAAAACTCGACGGGCACAACGGCAAAATGGAAGATCGCGGCCAAGCCATTACCGATTTATTTGAACAAGACAAAGTCGCGCTGGCCAAATACAACGCGCAAGATTGCGAATTGGTATTGGATATCTTTGAACACACACAAATACTAAATTACCTAATTCAACGCAGTTTCTTAACCGGTCATTTACTGGACCGCGTGGGAGGTTCAGTGGCTGCTTTTGAATATTTATACTTACCCAAGTTACATCGTGCAGGATTCATAGCTCCAAATTTAGGAGAAGGATTCGATGCCTTCAAGGCCCCTGGGGGGTTTGTCATGGACAGTGCACCCGGCTTATATCAAGACGTACTAGTACTAGACTTTAAATCCCTATACCCAAGTATTATTCGCACCTTCAAAATTGATCCTATGGGATTAATAGAAGGGCTAAATGCTCAAGATCAAGCGGATGTTATACCAGGGTTTCACGATGCATTATTTCATCGCGAGCGACACTTTCTACCCAATATCATCACAGAATTATGGGCAGAACGGGATGCGGCTAAACGTGAAAACAACGCCGCCACCAGTCAAGCCATCAAAATCATCATGAATAGTTTTTACGGTATTCTAGGCAGTACAGGATGCCGTTTCTTTGATGCGCGACTAGCCAGTTCCATTACAGAGCGTGGTCATGAGATCATTCAACAAAGTGCAAGCTGGATCGAACAACAAGGCTACAACGTGATTTATGGCGATACCGATAGTGTATTTGTGAGCTTGCATACAGGTAGCAAAAACGTTGAAA
Organism: Gammaproteobacteria bacterium; assembly: GCA_013373125.1. Taxonomy (GTDB): domain Bacteria; phylum Pseudomonadota; class Gammaproteobacteria; order Pseudomonadales; family Oceanobacteraceae; genus Bermanella. The sequence continues at coordinate 21,115 of JABXIK010000062.1, forward strand.
ACCCTCTGACACAAGATCAAGCTCAAACAATTGGCACCCAATTACAAACAGGCCTGAATCTTTATTGGCAGGAAACGTTAAGACGTGACTTTAATATCGAAAGCCAATTGGAAATCGAATTCGAAAACCATTATCAAACATTCATGATGCCCACCATTCGTGGCAGCGAAATGGGCAGCAAAAAACGCTACGCCGGTTTAAAAGCCGATGGCGAATTAGTCTTTAAAGGACTGGAAGCTGTGCGCAGTGACTGGACAGCACTTGCAAAGGATGTTCAAACTCAGCTGTACCAGCGTATCTTCCATGAGAAACATTATGAAAGTTATCTAAAATCCGTAGTGGATGAATTACTGCGTGGTAAGCGTGATCATCAACTGGTCTATAAAAAACGTATTCGCAAACCCTTGCATACTTACGTAAAAAATATTCCGCCACAAATACAAGCAGCCAAATTAGCCAGCGAATTTTATACCCAAGCCAACCTGAATAATCCCTATGAAAATGGCGGTTGGATTGAATACATCATCACGCAGCAAGGCCCCGTTGCCATTGAGTGTTTAGAACAAGCTGAATTCAAAATTGACTACCAACATTACCTAGATAAGCAAATTACCCCTGTAGTGGATAGTATCCTATATTTCTTAGGCAAACGTTTTGCGGACTTAATAAACCCACAGCAGGACATTTTTTCTTAAATTCGTTCGGGGTTATAATGCCCACTTGATGTAAATAGGCACCCCATGACACAACTCAATTCTCTCATACAAACCATGCTCAGCGACGCCAGTGTCACGCCTCAGGCTTTACCTCAGTGTCCAGAAATACAACTGTACTTGGTGGACCCGATCAGCATGGCCCGCCCTTTCTCTTTAGATGAGATTCGCAGTATTTGGGAGCACACGGCTTACTGGGCGTTTTGCTGGGCAAGTGGACAAATTCTAGCCCGACACATTTTGGCAAACCCTGATTTAGTGAAAGGCAAAAAAATTTTAGATTTCGGTACTGGCTCTGGCGTGGTTGCCATTGCCGCCATGAAAGCCGGTGCTCGTTGCGTCATTGCTTGTGATATTGATAAAGATGCTTTAATTAGCTGTGAAGAAAATGCACGCCTCAATAACGTTGAGTTAATCTTATCCGATGATTTGTTTGCCATAGATGATAACGATATTGACCTGCTGATAGCAGCGGATGTGCTGTATGACCGTGCTAATTTAAGTTTTCTTGATACGTTTTTTGACTACGCACCTAAGGTTTTACTCGCGGATTCACGCATCAAGGACTTTAGTCATCCTCACTATGAATTTATCGATCGCCAAGAATCCTTTACGGTACCAGATTTAGACGAACTGGATGAATTTCGTTTTGTGAATCTCTATTCAGGACAAGCGCCCGAATAATCGGAATTCAGCACTAGACCAAACCTGCATATCTATGGCTTAAACTCGCTCTGAAGTGAGGAACGTCTATACTGAGTTCAACGTTGCCCATAGGTTGTCATGGTGTTTTTATCCCGTCTGCCGATATCGTCCAGAAGAGCACTAACCATCACCGCACTCTCAATGTGGTTATTACTCATGACCATATTATTAGTGTTCTCCTACCATGCTGAACGCTCTGATGCCTTTGATCGACTGGGATTTAAAACCGAAACCGCTTTCATTCAATTTGAACGCCACTGGCCCGGCCTAAAACAAGAAAACCTAGCGGTCAAAAATCACTACTTAAGCCAGCTTACATATAGTTTTCATCCCACACTGCATTTCTCTGTTATCACGTTAAAGGGTAAAGTTGTTGCCTCGAGTTTAAATAATCTTAATCAGCTATCTTATGGCCCTGTCATACAACAATTTCAATTAGGATTTGAACAAGGTCAGCACTGTCTGTTGCAGTTGTATAGCTTACAAGAAAAAAATGTCAGTGCTTGCGCTTATCCATATGGGGATGAAATTCTCCTCATCGCCAGCTTGCATAAAGAAGATTTAATTAGTTATTGGTTGAGTAAAAAACGGTATTTGATTTCGGCTTGTATCATCAGCCTATTTTTAATTCTTGCATTCATTTATCTTAGTTATCGTGAATCCCAACATTCGAAGCTTAGCTTTCAAACTCTCAAGAGTAATATCCAAAAACAAGACGATGACTTTAAAAGACTAGTCAGTAATCTACCTGGAATCTTGTATCGCTTACGTTTAAGTGATCACTCATTGGATTACATCAGCCCTGGCAGCATGCAATTACTAGGTTATCCACCGGATTATTTCTTACAACACAATCACACGCCATTTGACTTAATTGAAGAAGATGACCAAGCAAACTTCAGTCAAAAAAGTAAAGCGGCCCACTTTTCTCTAAAACCGTTTGAAATGGTTTACCGAATAAAGACAGCCGGTGGTGAGCACAAATGGATATTAGATCGTGGACGCTGTTATCAAGAACAGGGTGATGAATATTTTATCGAAGGCGTTATGCTAGACATTACTGAACGAGAACTGGTACGCCAACAAATTGAATATCTAGCCACTCAAGATCCTTTAACCGAATTATATAACCGCTTTAAATTTAATGACGAATTAGTGAATGCTGTCAGCCATGCCAAAATGACCAGTGAAAAGTTCGCCATGTTGTTTATTGATCTAGACCGCTTCAAAACCATTAATGACTCCTTGGGCCATCAACTGGGCGATCGATTGCTGCAAAAAGTTGCTGAAAGATTATCATGTATTTTACCCAAGCAGCATTTCTTAGCACGCATGGGAGGCGATGAATTCGTGGTACTCATGCGTAATATTGAAAACACCAGTGATATAGAAATTCTTGCCAACGATATTAACCGCCATGTACGTCAAGTTTTTCGTGTGGATTCTTATGAATTACGCACCAGCTGCTCCATTGGTATTAGCTTATGCCCCAATCACAGCGAGCACAGCCACATACTTTGGCGCTATGCCGATACGGCTATGTACCAAGTAAAAAATCGTGGTGGTGATGGTTATCAGTTCTTTACTCAAGAAATGGGAGACATGGTTCAACATCGCATCAACATTGAACATGGATTTATTCCGGCCTTCGAGAACCAACAATTTGAGTTGTATTACCAACCACAGGTGGACATACACAATAATCGGTTATTAGGTTGCGAAGCCTTAGTACGATGGTTTCATCCTGAAATGGGCAATGTGTCTCCGGTTGAGTTTATTCCCATTGCAGAAGAAACAGGATTCATTCACACATTAGGTGATTGGATTTTAGAAACCAGCATTCAACAACTGAAACTGTGGTTACAGCAACAAGCAGACTTCGTTATGTCTGTAAATATTTCTGCTGTACAAGTTACAGAGGAATTACCCAATCGTATCGAGTCTCTGTTATCCCAATACGATGTACCAAGTGAGGCTCTTGAACTAGAAATCACTGAAAGTTTATTAATGGAAAATATCGATTATATTCTACCTATTCTAAACAAAATCAAAACCTTAGGTGTAGGCTTTGCCATTGATGATTTTGGTACTGGGTATTCCAGTCTAAGCTATTTGCGCTACTTGCCGATTAATAAATTAAAAATTGATCGCGCCTTTGTTATGAACATAGAGAATAATAAGGATGATATATCTATGGTTAAAGCCATAATCGCCATGGCAAAAAGCTTGAATTTAACGGTTTTAGCCGAAGGTATCGAAAATCAAAATCAATTAAATCTAATAAAAGAATTATCTTGTGAGCGTTATCAAGGCTACTTCTTTAATAAACCTTTAGATGCAAATAATTTTACGTCCCTGTACTTTGAGCAGAAAAAACAAGTAAAATAAGCCAATCCGCTAGCATCATCCCAAACATCCTGTTTATAAACCATGACAAACGGAGCTGGGCATGGCCGACTTAGAATCCATTTTAGCTTTCATCACAGACATTGCTGAGCAAGCAGGTGACTTAATTGTTGAATTGCGCGCTCACAATCAACTCAACCATGACTACAAACAAGGTATTGAGTTAGTTACCAATGCGGATGTCGCCGCAGACAAACTGATCACTCAAGCCATTCGTGAACGCTTTCCTGATCATCAAATTCTTGCGGAAGAATCCAATCCAGATTTCTCCTCTATAGAAATGAGCGATACGCCACTTTGGGTAATTGATCCAATCGATGGTACGGTGAATTACGCACGTCATCATTTACAAGTGGCCATCAGCATCGCCTATGTGGTGAAGGGTAAAATTCAAGTAGCGCTCGTTTACAATCCATTTCTTGCTGAGATGTTTACCGCCATTCGTCATAGTGGCGCATGGTTAAATGATCAACCCATCCGTTGTAGCCAAACCCTTGATTTAAAAAAATCTTTAATTGCCACCGGCTTTCCTTACGATAAAAGTAAACACTTACCCCAACTTATGGCTCAGCTAACGTCAGTTTTGGAAAATTGTGCGGATGTTCGTCGCATTGGTAGCGCCGCCATCGATTTATGTTGGGTCGCATTGGGACGCTTGGATGGTTATTACGAAACGGTGAGCCCTTGGGATTGCGCAGCCGGTTGGCTCATAGCAAAAGAAGCGGGCGCTAAATGCGGATATTTCAAAACACCTCATGGTGGGGTGAAGCATGAATTACACAGTGAGAACTTATTGGTCACCAACCCCAATATTCATGACGCTCTTAAACACGTATTAAATCAAGCGGATCCTGAATATTCGATTTAAGGGTTCTGCTTTTCTTTTTCCATCAGTTCATAAACTCCCAAACGACGACGCTCATTGTCATCGAAACCTTGCAGTAGTAATTCTTTGGCTAACGACTTATCTCGCTCGCTTAAGGTTTCATTAGCATCGATCTTCGTTTTTTCTGCAAGGTACTGATCCACTCGCCCTTGCCAATTTTGTCGCTGCTCATCAAGCGCTTGTAAGCGTTGCGCTGCTTCTTGGCCAAAGGCTTGGCTATTGACTTCAAATATTTCCTCTTCGCTCGCGCCCGATGCTCGCATATCTTGTGTCACTTTAAATACATCACTCACTTTATTGGTTTCAGCGCGCATTTCCTGTACTTCTGCAGGTAAGGATTGCTCTAAAGAATTTATCTGCGCTTGTTTTTCCTGTGCGGTAAGCTGTGTATTGGCTTGAATCTCTAACTTAGAAAGCATGTAGTCATCATACATTTCATCAAAACCGAAGAACGCGGCAACCGCTTCTTGATCAAAATACTCGCGACGTTTATCTCTTAGTTGCTGTAATTGAAAGCGCATTCGTTCAATGTCATTTAATTCATAATCTTTAGGCGCTTGAAGATTGGATTCTAGCTCCACTAGGGCGTATTTATACGCCACATAATCTTCAAATAATGAAAGAGCTTGACTCAGTGCCGGCTCTTGAAGATTCAATTCGATGTCATCACGAATCATTTGTTGAACTTCGGCAAAAGAAAACTCGCCCATGGTTGATAAGAAGTATTCAAAGCGGTGTTTGATATCATCACTTAACAATAAATTACCATCTTCATCCACTGGGTATAAGCCATCAATAGTGGTGCCTTTTAGGGAGCTGTCGCGTAATTTTTCCGGTAATTGATTATTCGATTTGGAAGCCGATTGTTTTTTCACTGACGGCGAACTGGTCTTCGCCTGATATCCTGAGTATTGCTGCTGCGAATCACTCAATTGTGCATCGGGTAAAAAGAACAGCATGATAGCCATGGCAATGATCAGTGCGGCAACCGCAATTAATTTATACATGAGACAGTTCTAGTCGTTATTATTTTTAACCATACTAATAGCAGTCATTTAAAAAACCAATAAAAAAGGGCGAAGTTATATTCGCCCTTTTCTTAACTCGCTTAAAAGCTTATAAACCAGCGTTCTTCAAACGATTCGCATGATTGCGATACGTGGTAATTGGGTCTGTCTCAAACAAATGATGCAAACCAAACAACAGATTCACTTCATCAAGATGGTTCATAGCGTAGTTATCACGAATGACTTGTCCTAAGTGACTATCACAAGTGCCCACAAGACCGTCGTTATTTTCGCTGCCAAATGGAATACTGGTCAGTGCCATTATAGGATCTGAAATATCCAGTACGTTAGTTAATACACTACCACCGCTCCACGAATAATAACGAATGCCATTAACAACATAATCCCCTTCGCCACACGCTGTAGCAGGGATCCCTTGCGGGTGCTGAGCATTGAATGCAAGCGAGCCTTCTGTGGTTAAAGAGCTAAGCGCACCGAGAGCATCCGGCGTATATCCGCCACCACTTAGGAAATCCAACACGCTGGAAAGGCCATTAAAAATAGATAAGGCAAGGCCTTCTAACACAGAACCTTCTGGAATTTGACGCAAGAAGTCGGCGGTATTAGAACCTTTATTTACACCTGCCACCGTCGTCACAGACGCGACCAAGTCAGGACGCACAGACGCCACATAGCGAATCGTCGGGCCGCCATGACTGTGACCGATTAAGTTCACTTTCGACGCACCGCTCACTGCAAGAATATTTTCGATTTGAGCAATCAGTTGCTCACCGCGCACTTCGGTATAGTTGGTGTTACTCACTTGAGTCACATATACCTTGGCGCCATCACTGCGTAGATCTTGTGGAATTTTGTACCAGTATTCCACACCTAGAATTTCATCAAACCCCAATAAGCCATGGGCTAACACGATTGGGTATTTTGTTTTGGTATACGTTGATTGGAACCAAGAGTCCCAGAACCAAGCATGGCTTTGCATGGCGAACGTCATCGTCATTAACAAAGACAGGCGCATTATTATTTTTGTCATTGCCTTTCCTTATGGGTATGTCTGTAAACAGACGTGAGAATGAGGCCAGATTGCCCAAATAGAGTCTTCACTCTAATAAGCAGCAGTATAGATGAATGTTGGAAATGGCCATCAGTCACAATGCGCCCAAAGTTAGAACATTTACGCCTGAATGCACGCCCCAATTTTGCCCACAAGAAATAAGAAAAAAGTGTGAACTGTGGAAGTTTCTGTGAATAACTATGTGGATATACAGTATATATACAGCTGAATACTCACCGAGTATTTCCTCTATGAATTTCCACAAATAGAGTCAACCCCTTACTAAAGCTAAACAATTCAGCTACTTAGAGAGTTTTTTGTACAAAGTTCACGCATCAATTGGAATGACTCAACTTGCCCACAGATTCTGTGGATAAGATTGTGGATGAGATGATGACAGAATGCTGAAACTGTCATGTTGCCTTAGCTTCCCTTAGATTGATTACAAAACAAACGACTGTTTTAATCCATAAAAAAACGCCCACATTTTGAACAATGCGGGCGCTTCTTGTGGAACGATACGAGGCTTTACGAAGGTTATTTCATTTTGGCGCGCTGAATGATGGCACTCACATCCACATCCGCCGGTAAGGTGCCATAGTAGTAACCCCCGTATTGATTTAAGCGTGAATGCACAAAACCATAGGCCACGCTTTCATCACCAAATTGTATGAGCGTACTGGCTTCCCAAGCTAGGGCTAATTTTTCCACCACACTGCGAGCGCGGTATTCAAGATTACTCAAATCCTTAAATTCATGACTTAAGTTCGCAAGATATTCATCGAAAACAGGATACTTGCCTAAACCTTTTTTCAATTCAGTCATAAACGCATCCAACACGTTTGGATCTTTTTGCATGGCGCGCAGTACATCCAAACATTGCACATTACCACTGCCTTCCCAAATGGCGTTGATAGGACTCTCACGATACAAGCGCGGCAAAATATTATCTTCCACCACACCCACGCCGCCGATGCATTCCATGCATTCATAGGTGAATTGCGCGGCACGCTTACAAATCCAATATTTACCGATCGCCGTGGCCACACGAGAAAAACGCGATTCATGCTCAGCCACGTCATTACTCACATCCGCTTGCTGCAATGTATCTAATGAGTGAGCAATACGCATACTGATCGCTAACGCGGCTTCGCTTTCGATGGCTAAATCCGCCAGCACATTTTGCATTAACGGCTGGTCATGTAAGTTGGCCCCAAACGCGCTGCGACCCGAGGTATGGTGAATAGCTTGAGCCACCGCCTGACGCATAATGGCACTGGAACCCACCATGCAATCAAATCGCGTCATGGACACCATTTCGATAATGGTGCGTACTCCACGGCCTTCTTCACCTATCATCCAAGCGAACGCACCGCGGTATTCCACTTCACTGGAAGCGTTAGACACATTCCCCATCTTGTCTTTAAGGCGTTGGACATACATTTCATTTTTACGCCCATCCGGACGCCAACGGGGTAACAAGAAACAAGATAAGCCCTGTTCTTTGCTGCCGGTATAAGCCAACACTAAAAAACCATCGCACATGGGGGCACTGCAAAACCATTTGTGGCCCACAATTTCATACGCTTCACCTGGGCCAGATTTATCCACTGCATAGGCCCGTGTGGTATTAGCACGTACATCGGAGCCGCCCTGCTTTTCTGTCATGGCCATGCCTATGGTTAAACCTTGTTTCTCATAAAAAGGTACATTGCGCGGATCGTAATGATTGGCGGTGATTTTAGGTAACCACTCTTTAGCAATGTTGGGTTGATGAGCGATGGCAGGCACAGCTGCAAACGTCATAGTAAGAGGACAACCCGTGCCGGGCTCTGCCTGAGAATGCATATATTCGATGGCAGCGCGCGCCACATGGGCACCCATTTTTTTCACTTGCCAAGGCAGGCTGTGATGACCTGCCTGAATAGCCGCATCCATTAACTGATGATACGCCGGATGAAAATCCACTTGATCGATGCGCTCACCAAAACGGGAATGGGTTTTAAATTCAGGTTTGTATTTGTTGGCTGCGAAGCCGGCTTCAAATAAATCGCTACCACAACGTTGCCCGTATTCGCTTAATTGCGCCTGATGCCAATCCCCTTGAAACACTCGCACCCAATGCTGTAACGCTTGATCGCCATCATAGGCATTAAACGGGTCCAATGCAGTGGGTTGATTAAACACCTCATGGGTTTCGCCAAGTGACGTGGATGCTTCTGCTTGCGCCAAGGCTTGACCCTTTGGCTCAATAAAATGATTCATGCTGTCCTCCAATCAAATAAGAGCACAGCAAGCTGTGCTACACGGTGCCGGCTACCGAACGTAAGGCCAGAGCTTTTATTTGTTCGATCAATGTGGCTTTTTCTGTATCGGATAAACTCGTGGGGTGAACCAATTGCTCCCCAGTGCTTTCCACTTGTGGCGCTAATGGGCCCACCAAGGCTTCCGATAACATACCCACTAATGCCGCGGCACTAATGCTGGCATTTTGTGGGACAAATTCTTCTTTACTCACCCCTTCGTTGATCAAGTCTTCAAAGGCTTCGGCGTAAGCAAAACGATAACTTAAGCGTTCTTTCTCAACCAAAGGATCCACAGGCTCTGCAATCAAGGCATAGGCTAAACGCGGCGCCCTTAATGCACGATCGGCAAAGGTATCCACCGCATTCAGCAAGCGCTGACGGCAACTTTCCCCTTCTTGGGTCGCCGTGGTTACGGCACTCAGCTCACGCTCAGTGGCATGCCGAAACACTTCGGCCACCAATTCCGCCTTAGATGGAAAGTGGCGGTAAATGGTACCGGTTGCGATGTCGCTGCGACTGGCCACCTGAGCCACTGCCGCCGCGGCAAAGCCCCCTTGAGCCACCAAAGCTCGCGCTTCTTTTAATATCCGCTCGCGGGTGCCCGCTTTCTTTGCCAAGGTGTGTTCGGTTGCACGATACGCCATAAAATGAATCCGTATTCACAACAAGTGAACCAAGATTCACTTGTTTGGTCAAGTTTAAAATGTGTCCCTATATTAGGCAGCCTGTGGCGGATACTCAATCACTTGGTCCTAAGCCAGTAGGATGAGTAAAATATTGGCTTTTGCATTAGGGCAAATATGCGCATCTTATTACTCAGTGCCTACGACACCGACAGCCATCGTGCTTGGTGCCAAGGGCTCATGCAAAATATGCCGCAACACGAATGGTGCTACCTCACCCTGCCTGGGCGCTATTTTAGCTGGCGCATTCGCGGCAATGGCTTGAGCTTTGTGTATGGCGAGCAAGCTGCGCAACTCAAACAGCCTTTCGATTTAATCCTCGCCACCTCCATGGTAGACCTCGCCACGTTTAAAGGTTTGGCGCCTCACTTGGCGCACACGCCAAGCATTTTGTACTGCCACGAGAATCAATTCGCGTATCCTAAAAGTGATCAACAGCACACCAGTGTGGAACCACAAATGGTGAACCTCTACGCGGCGCTGGCCGCAGATCATGTTTTATTTAATAGCGAATATAATCGCCAATCGTTTTTACAAGGTGCAACCGCGCTACTTAAACGTTTACCGGATCACGCTCCCTTGGCCGCCATCAACAGCATTCAACATAAATCCCAAGTGTTACCCGTCCCTATTACTTTCAACTCGTCATTGACACCCAAGCATTTTGAAAAGGGTGATACATTAAACGTGATCTGGAATCACCGCTGGGAATACGATAAAGGGCCGGATACCTTGGCTGCCTGCATTGAGCTGGCCTATGCTAGAAACTTGAATGTGCAGTTCAGCGTATGTGGCATGTCGTTTCGGCAAAAGCCCGAGGCATTGATACGCCTACAGCAAATAAAATTACCCAATGTGTCGCACATGGGCACATTTGAGAAACGCAGCGAATATCGACAACAACTAGCGGAGCATCATGTGGTGTTATCCACCGCCATTCATGAGTTCCAAGGACTTGCTGTTCTAGAGGGCGCAGCTTTGGGCTGCACGCCCTTGGCGCCTAATCGCTTAGCCTATCCAGAATGGATTCCCACAGAAAACCTATACCCCAATGGCTCCACAGAAGACGAGGCCGCCGCTATATGTGATCAGTTACATCACTGGCAGCAACGAGGGCTGCCACCGACCGTGGATGTGTGTCATTATGATTGGCAGTCTTTAATCGACAAATACGAGCAGTGTTTTCAAACGTTACACAATAAAAAACAATAGCAACGGGAGCACAACATGACGCCTTTTTATGACATACAAATAGACGGCTTAGATAACCAAGCATTTGATCTTAGCCAATTCAAAGACAAGGTGGTTTTGATCGTCAACGTGGCCAGTGAATGCGGCTTAACCCCGCAATATGCAGGCTTACAATCCCTATTTGATAAATACAAAGACAAAGGGTTTATGGTGCTTGGTGTACCTTGTAATCAATTTGGTCAACAAGAACCTGGCAGTAATGAAGCTATTGCACAATTTTGCACAACCAAATTCAATGTGACCTTCCCCATGACCACCAAGATTGATGTGAACGGTGACAATCGCCACCCCTTGTATCAATTTTTAATTGAAGACGGTGACGATATCGAATGGAATTTTGCGAAATTTTTAGTGAATAAAAACGGCTATGTTGCCCAACGTTTCAGTGCGCGCCTAGATCCATTAAGTGACGAAGTGATTCACGAGATCGAGCACCTACTTTAATGTTTTTTGTGCTGCTCCATCGACAGCACTTTCCCTTGCCGCTTGGCCGCATACATTTTGTGGTCGGCGGTTTTCAATAGCTCTTCTAGCGTTCGCCCATCTTCTGGGTACATGGCCAAACCTATACTGGCCGATAAGGTGATGGTTTTCTTATCCACAAATTGCACCTTAGACATTTCGTCATGTATGCGCCACATAACCTTCTTAGCATCTTCCGTAGTGATCACATGCTCAAGCAACACCACAAATTCATCCCCACCAAAACGACACGCCACATCATCCATACGAATACAATCCAGCAAGATAGCGGATGCCATGATCAGCACCCGATCTCCCGTATCATGACCATGGGTATCGTTAATTTCTTTAAAGTCATTTAAATCCACATACAGTAAACCGATTTTATCGGCGCGGCGCTGACAACCGGCAATAGAGCGCATTAAATAATCTTCAAAGTAATGACGATTGGCCAACCCAGTTAAGCGATCATAATTCGCACGCTGATATAACTTGTGATTGGCGTGTAATTTCTCCAGTTCCCCTTGGTAATGCTTGCGTAAAAACAAATGCATGAAAATGCCCGCTGCAATAAATACCAAGGCAATCAAAATGAGCAAGGTCAGATTAATACTATCCACCCCTAACTGCTGGGTTAACGTCAGTTTGACCGTGTCATGCCCAAGGGGAAATTCTTTTTCAAACTGCACCATTGGAAACAAAGCCTGTTCCCATAATGCTTTCGATGATGTGCCCACATCCGCCAAGGGGGCTAACTCCCCATAGCGAATATTCAATTGCATACCCGGTTTATCCAAAACAATATCTTGCAACAATGCTTGGCTTTTAATCACCAGTAATGCGTACTGATCCGGTAGGTCTTGCCCTGGTAACAGACTTGGCTTAATCATCACAAACGCGGTGTTACCATCAATTAATTCAAAACCCTCGCTGATACTGGCGAGACCCGTCACGAGAGACTGCTCCATGGCATCGTTAACAAATTGAATGCTGGAAATATCCAAGCCCAGCATGTTGAAACTGTTGTTGGATTCAGGCTCCACAAACACCAAAGGGTAATAAAACGCATCCGACGTATGAGCCACATTCACAAAGCCTTGGCCAAATTCAAAGCGTCGCACATGAATATCACTGTCCATCTTGTACGATAGCTGTTTTTCAAAGCTCGCCACGTCCGAGCCTTCTATTCGCTGCGCTGCTTGGAACATGTACAAGTTGGAGTAACGCTCCATCATGGTTTTACTGTAAAAGCGAGCACGATAAGGCTCTTGCACCCCCACATCGGCCAAGAAGGCAGCAAAGCCATCGAGTATGGTTTCATTCACCACGAAGGCTTGCTGCAACGTCTCAGAAATGCGGGTACCGAACTGATGAAAGTCACTCTTGGATTGATTAAGATTTTGCCAAACAAAGAACGACAAACTGACAATAAAGAAGAGAACCCCAAATAACACCAACAGCCCATACAAACCCAACAACCGTCGCTGGGAGCCATCGTCTTTCAAGGGGAATTCATAGGGTTTCACATCCAAGCCATTAGGTTACGGCATATTAATTTTAGTTTAGACTACCCCCCTCGCGTCAGCCGTGAATTATCAGGATTTTTCGATATAATCCGTGCACCAAATATAACCCAAGATAAAATACCGCATGCACCATGCCTGTTCATTTTTATTCAAGGTTAGTGAAGCTAGGTCTCGCCAAAGCCCATCAATAGGGCTTTTTCATGTTTTGGCAAGGTTTATGCTTTAAGGCCAGCACCATTTATATATCCAGGTAAATGGCCGCACGAGTTCCACAAGAACTCAAGCCCCGCAGAACCACTCATCCTTGTGGTTTTGCGAATTTTGAATACCGCCACAACCGATAATGGAGTCGCTATGGGGCAGATTATCCAAACTGAAATGACCGAACTGGTTACACCGTCGATGGCCAACTTCTCTGGCAATATGCACGGGGGGGAATTACTTAAGCTATTAGACAAAGTAGCTTATACCTGCGCCATGCGTTACAGCGGCCATTACGCCGTTACTCTTTCGGTGGATAACGTATTATTCAAGCAACCCATTCACATTGGTGAAATGGTCACCTGCCTTGCCACAGTAAACTATACCGGCCGCAGCTCCATGGAAATTGGTATTAAGGTGATTGCCGAGAACATTCAAGAAAAAACCGTACGCCACACCCACACGTGTTTCTTCACCATGGTCGCCATGAAAGATGGCAAAACCACACCGGTGCCAGAACTCATTATCCAAAACGATGTACAACGTCGTCGCTGGAACAAAGCGGTGAAACGCAAAGAAGCGCGCCTGCGCTTACAAAAAATGATGAAAGCCATCGAAAACGAAGATGATGAAGCGTTCGAGTCTGCTTACGCTTAAACACAAGCGTCAGCCATAAAAAAACCGAGCACTTAGGCTCGGTTTTTTTATGACAATACAAAACAGATTAGATATACATTACTTCATCAATTTCGTATTCGATCTCACCGTTAGGTACTTTTACCACAACCACATCGCCTTCTTCTTTACCCAGTAAGGCGCGGGCAATAGGCGAGCCCGAACTGATCTTACCGTTAGGCACATCGGCTTCGTCTTCACCTACAATTTGATACTGTTTTTCTTCATCAGTATCGACGTCAATTAATTTCACCGTCACGCCAAAAATCACCTTGCCATTTTTTGGCATGGTCGTAATGTCGATTACTTGCACATTAGACAACTTACCTTCGATATCTTGAATACGACCTTCGATGAAACCTTGCTGTTCACGGGCTGCATGGTATTCCGCATTTTCTTTTAAATCACCGTGTTCACGGGCTTCAGCAATGGCGGCAATCACTTTTGGGCGATCCACTTTTTTCAGCTGCTCTAGCTCTTCGCGTAATGCTTTTTCACCCTGAACTGTCATAGGTACTTTTTGCATAATCACTCCTATTTAAGGCCGATTTTAAACTCTGGTTGAAACCACCAGCCTTTGGCCTTTTTTTATTTTTTGAACTGCGCTTCATGCGTATTACACAAAGCCAAAATTCTGAATCCCAAAAACGCGAATAAGGGCCATAAGGCCCTTATTCGACTCATTGAAATACCTGCTTACTTAATTACAGAGTGCAATTCTTGTAGACGACGAACAATTTTCAGTCCGTCTGATTCCAATGCTTTAACAACCGCTTCTGCACCTGCCAAAGTGGTAGTGTAGTAAACTTTGTGCTGCAATGCACTACGACGAATTTCCGCTGAATCCGCAATTGCCACAGGGCCTTCAGTGGTATTCACTGACATTGCGATTTCATCGTTTTTGATCATATCCACAATGTGTGGACGACCTTCGCCTACTTTGTTTACGCGTGTCACTTCAACGCCGGCATCGCTTAATGCTTTGAACGTACCCGCTGTTGCAACTAGGTTAAAGCCAAGTGCTTTCAAACCTTTTGCAACTGGAATTACGTCGGCTTTATCCGCATCACGTACCGATACAAACACATTACCTTCGGTCGGTAATTTTTCACCGGCACCCAACGTGGCTTTGAAGAAGGCTTCACCAAAGGTTTCGCCTGCACCCATTACTTCGCCCGTGGATTTCATTTCTGGCCCAAGAATTGGGTCAACACCTTGGAACTTGTTGAACGGGAATACCGCTTCTTTCACTGAGTAATACGGTGGAATGATTTCTTTCGTAAAGCCAAGCTCTGCCAAAGATTTACCCATCATTACTTTCGCTGCAATCGCCGCTAATGATGTGCCAATGCACTTAGATACGAATGGAACCGTACGTGATGCACGAGGGTTCACTTCGATCACGTAAATCTCGCCGTCTTGCCATGCAAGCTGAGTATTCATCAGACCCACTACGCCAAGTTCAAGTGCCATAGCCGCAACTTGCTTACGCATTTCATCTTGTACATCTTCTGGCAAGCTGTAAGGCGGCAATGAACACGCAGAGTCACCAGAGTGAATACCGGCTTGTTCGATGTGCTGCATGATGGCACCAATCACCACTTGCTCGCCATCGCATACTGCATCAATGTCCACTTCAACAGCTTTGTTTAGGAAGTAATCCAACAATACTGGCGAGTCGTTAGACACTTTCACCGCAGTAGTCATGTACTTACGCAGCGCTTCTTCGTTGTTCACGATTTCCATAGCACGACCACCTAATACGTAAGATGGGCGAACCACTAGCGGGTAACCAATTTCTTGTGCCTTGGTTACGGCTTCTTCGGTTGAAGTCACAGTGGCGTTAACCGGCTGTTTCAAACCAAGACGCTGAATCATTTGTTGGAAACGCTCGCGGTCTTCTGCACGGTCAATGGCTTCTGGAGAAGTACCAATGATCGGCACACCCGCCGCTTCTAATTCGTTTGCTAATTTAAGTGGGGTTTGACCACCGTATTGAACGATCACACCTTTTGGTTTTTCTTTATCAACAATCTCTAAGACATCTTCCAGTGTGACCGGCTCGAAGAACAAACGATCAGACGTATCGTAGTCGGTAGAAACGGTTTCTGGGTTACAGTTCACCATGATGGCTTCATAACCCATTTCTTTCGCGGCAAACGCAGCGTGTACACAGCAGTAATCAAACTCGATGCCTTGACCGATACGGTTAGGGCCACCACCTAGAACAATGATCTTATCGCGATCCGATGGATTCGCTTCACACTCTTCTTCATAAGTTGAATACATGTACGCAGTATCGGTTGCGAATTCCGCCGCACAAGTATCCACTCGCTTGTAAACTGGGCGAATGTTTAACTTTTGACGATGCTTACGGAACGCTTTTTCGCTCACGCCTAACAATTCGGCTAAACGGGCATCGGAGAAACCTTTACGCTTCAAGCGGAAGATGCGATCAGCATCCAGAGAGGTTAACGCGCTCTCAGCCACTTTGGCTTCTTCTTTGATGATGTCTTCGATTTGCACCAAGAACCAAGGATCAACCGCGCAGCAATCAAAAATCTCTTCAACGCTCATGCCGATACGGAACGCATCTGCGATGTACCAAATGCGCTCAGCCCCAGGCGTGTTTAATTCTGCGATGATTTTTTCTTTAGCGCCTTCAGCGTTAAGGTCCACGATTGGATCAAAACCATTGGCACCCACTTCAAGACCGCGCAATGCTTTTTGCATGGACTCTTGTTGAGTACGACCGATGGCCATCACTTCACCTACAGATTTCATCTGCGTGGTTAAACGCGCATCCGCTTGTGGGAATTTCTCGAAAGTGAAACGAGGAATCTTAGTCACAACGTAGTCAATACTAGGCTCGAACGATGCAGGGGTACGACCACCTGTAATATCGTTTTGTAATTCATCTAGGGTGTAACCGATGGCCAACTTGGCTGCGATTTTCGCAATTGGGAAACCCGTCGCTTTAGAAGCCAATGCCGATGAGCGCGATACACGCGGGTTCATCTCGATCACAACCATACGACCCGTTTCTGGGTTGATACCAAACTGAACGTTTGAACCACCCGTCTCAACGCCGATTTCACGCAGTACCGCTAACGACGCGTTACGCATGATTTGTAATTCTTTATCGGTAAGGGTTTGTGCCGGTGCTACTGTGATGGAGTCACCTGTGTGCACACCCATAGGGTCAAAGTTTTCGATAGAACATACGATGATGCAGTTGTCGTTTTTGTCACGAACCACTTCCATCTCGTACTCTTTCCAACCGATTAATGATTCATCGATTAGAAGCTCGTTGGTTGGCGATAAATCCAAACCACGAGTACAGATTTCTTCGAACTCTTCTTTGTTATACGCGATACCACCACCGGTACCACCCATGGTGAAAGAAGGACGAATGATACAAGGGAAACCTAAGTCTTTTTGAACTTCCCACGCTTCTTCCATGCTGTGGGCGATGCCCGCTTTAGGACATTCCAAACCAATCTTTTTCATGGCTTGGTCGAAACGGTTACGGTCTTCCGCTTTATCGATAACGTCGGCTTTCGCACCGATCATTTCAACGCCGTACTTTTCCAATACGCCAGCGGCTTCTAGGCCAAGGGCGCAGTTCAAAGCAGTTTGACCACCCATGGTAGGTAGTAATACGTCTGGGCGTTCTTTTTCAATAATTTTGGTAACTGACTCAACCGTGATTGGCTCGATGTACGTGGCATCGGCCATGGATGGGTCGGTCATGATGGTGGCTGGGTTAGAGTTCACCAAAATAACTTTGTAGCCTTCTTCACGAAGGGCTTTACAGGCTTGGGCGCCAGAGTAGTCAAACTCACAGGCTTGACCGATCACAATTGGGCCCGCGCCGATAATTAGAATGCTTTCTATGTCCGTGCGTTTTGGCATGGCTCTCTCTCCAATTAAGCTTTACGGGCTTTCATTAATTCAATGAAATGATCAAACAATGGGGCGGCATCGTGTGGGCCTGGGCTCGCTTCAGGGTGACCTTGGAAGCTGAACGCTGGCTTATCAGTACGATGAATGCCTTGCGTGGTGCCATCAAACAGTGACTTGTGGGTCACTCGTAAGTTAGCCGGCATACCCTCTTCACTCACTGCGAAACCGTGGTTTTGCGCTGTGATCAATACCGTATTGTCATCTAGGTTTTGCACTGGGTGGTTACCACCATGGTGGCCGTGGCCCATCTTGATGGTTTTCGCACCACTGGCCAATGCCAATAATTGGTGGCCCAAACAGATACCGAATACAGGGATGTCGGTTTCTAGAAATTCTTTGATGGCAGCGATGGCGTAATCACATGGCTCTGGGTCACCTGGGCCATTGGATAGGAAAATACCATCTGGATTCATCGCCAACACTTCGCTGGCTGGGGTTTGCGCCGGTACAACGGTCAAATCACAACCGCGATCCGCAAGCATGCGCAAGATGTTACGCTTAACACCGTAATCATAAGCCACTACTTTGAATGGCGTATCGGTGACTTCTTCGTGACCCTTACCAGGCTCACGACCTAGCTGCCAGCTGCCTTCTTTCCAAGGGTAAGACGTTTCCGTGGTCACCACTTTTGCTAAATCCATGCCTTTCAAACCGGCAAAGCCTTTAGCAAGCTCTAGAGCTCGGGACTCATCGATGTTATCACCAGCCATTACACAGCCGTTTAAGCTGCCTTTTTCGCGCAAGATACGAGTCAATCGACGTGTGTCGATATCAGCGATACCCACTACGTTACGTTCAATCAAATATTCATCTAGGGCTTGTTGGCTGCGGAAATTGCTTGCAACCAAAGGGAGGTCACGGATCACTAGGCCAGCGGCCCAAATGCGATCACATTCTGCGTCTTCATCATTGGTTCCATAGTTACCAATGTGTGGATAAGTAAGAGTAACAATTTGGCGGCAGTACGAAGGGTCGGTCAGGATCTCTTGGTATCCAGTCATGGAAGTGTTAAAAACCACTTCCCCAACTGATTCACCATCCGCTCCAATGGCGGTTCCTTTAAAGATACTTCCGTCTTCGAGCGCAAGAATAGCTGGCTTTGACAAGGCTTCTTCCTCGTGACATTGCAAGTGGACAAGTCGCAAAAAAGCGGGACAAAGGTCAGACCCTATCCCGCTTTCTAAAATTATATCTTTGGCTGGAGGTTGGGCGCTTAATTGATCATCGGCCCACCCGTGCAAATTAGGTGCGCATTGTACGTTAGACGCCCAATGAAGTCCATGCGTTTTACTCTAGATGAGACCTGAGATTTTACCAATTATGAGATTTGGCTATTTATTGGCCAATGTTTTGCATGATTTGTCTTACTGTGGTTTTTTTGACCACCCAATACATGAGGTAAGTCATGGCTGATAGCTTACATCAAGTGACCATTGAGGCCAGTCCAGCTGTGGTCTACAACGCCATTACCGAAACCCAAGGCATACAAGGCTGGTGGACCGACACCTGTGAAACCGCTCTCAAGGAAGGAGGGCATTGCCACTTTTGGTTTGATAACAAACAAACCCACTTCACCATGGAAGCCACCCGTTTATTACCCAATCAGCGGGTTTTCTGGCTATGCATTGATGGACCGGATGAGTGGATTGGCACAGAGCTGTGGTGGGAAATCAGCCAAGGTAGCAATGAACATTGCACCTTGGACTTTAAGCATATGAATTGGCAACGGGACGATGGTTTATTCCCCTTATGCAACAGCACTTGGGGTAGCCTGATGACACAACTGAAACACTACTGTGAAACCGGCGAAGCCAACCCGTATTTTCACAATCTCGCATGTGTCAGTTGATGCCTTTAGGCATCAACATTCACTGGCCAGCCAAGTCATATCCAAGCGCACATTCACCGTGTGCTCACTGGCCACCGGCGCAGACGATTTTGCCTCCATCATCATGACTCGAGGCGCCCCATGGGACTGGGTGTATTCTTTGATGGTTTCCACTTTCGGCTCACATAATTTAGCCAGATTCATCAATGTGGATAACTTCGCTTGGTTTGCGGCATACGCCATCTCATAGGCTTGAGCCAAAGCGTGCTTGCGCTCCTGTTCACTCACACCCACCTCTCCTTGATACAGCGATTCCGGCTTAAACTGAGCCAAGGCCTTCATGGCTTGGGCATATTGCTCAAGACTCATGTCTTTTACGATGTAACTGTGATGCGCCTGATAGCCGCTTAACTTTCTTGGGCCGTTGCTCGGATAATGATAAATGGGTTGCACGGATTCGTTTTGCGTCACCACATCAAAACCCGCCGTATCTTTCCATTCTAAAAAGCCCACCAGCGCCATTTCTAATTCTGCCAAAGCCGTGTCACTGGATTGCGCCTGTGCAGTAAATCCAATTTGAATGCTGTACTGATCCGCTTTTAAAGAAACCTCACCTTGCGCCTGAGTCTGCAATTGCGTTTGGGGTGCGCTGTAACACCCACCTAATGTGGCCAGAACCAACATCCCTGCTATAAAAACGCTGTGTTTCAACATCTGCCATCTCCCATTGATGCGAATAATATGTTTCTATCTTGTCTGCGGTTAAGAGAATCAAACAACTATAAAGTTCACTTTGCCAACGCGCAAAGTTTCCGCAACCTTATTGAAGGCCTCTAATAATAACCAACCTTTCAATACCCAAGGATTAAATATGGCACTTGTCATTAGCCTACATATATTAGCTGCGTGTATCTGGGTGGGCGGAATGTTTTTCGCTTACTTATGTTTAAGACCGGTGGCGGCAGACTTACTGGAACCACCCGTTCGATTGCGTCTGTGGCGAGATGTGTTCACCCGTTTTTTCAAATGGGTCATCTTGTGTATCGCAGCGCTGATCCTAAGCGGACACATCATGATTGCCTTATACGGCGGCATGAAGATTGTTGGCTTACACGTGCACATCATGCTTTTGCTAGGCTACTCCATGTTTGCCATTTTCGGGCACGTTTTCTTTGTGCCGTTTAAACGACTAAAGCTCGCCGTCGCTGCAGAAAACTGGCCTGAAGGTGCAAACCACCTCAACAGTATTCGCAAGCTGGTGGGCTTAAACCTGATACTGGGTCTTTCCACTCTGATCGTGGCCAGCGCAGGTCGTTTTATTTAATTCTTATTTATTTAATCGAGTTCATCATGAAAATGATTTTAGGCATCGCCATCAGCGTGATGGTATTAGTCTTTGCGTTTTTGCACATTGCACCACCTTTTGTGGAAAAGTCTCAAAACATAGTAAAACCTCACGCCCCATGGCCGGTATCCGCTCAAGCACAAGCACTGCACGATCAATTGCTTGTGGGTGATTGGCATACGGATTCTTTATTATGGGATCGCGACCTGCTAGAAGAAGAGGATTACGGGCATGTGGATTTTCCTCGCCTAGTGAAAGGCAATGTGGCTTTCCAAGTGTTCACCGCTGTGACCAAGAGCCCTAAAGGTCAAAACTACGAATCCAATTCCGCTAAGGCCGGTGACAACATCACCACACTGGTCATGGCACAAGCTTGGCCAGTGCGAACTTGGAACAGCCTGTTAGAGCGTGCCCTGTATCAAGTAGAACGCCTTCACGATTTAGAGCTTCAAGCCCCTGGACAAATTCGCATTATCGAAACCCAACAAGACATTGATGAAGTGTTAACCCTGCGCCAAAAAGGCATCCAAATCACCGGCGCACTCATGGGTATGGAAGGAGCACATCCGTTAGAAGGTAAACTAGAAAACCTCGATGTCCTATATGACGCCGGTTACCGTCTCATCGGTTTACAGCATTTCTTTGATAACGAACTCGGTGGTTCGCTTCATGGTCAAAGCAACGCTGGCTTAACCGAGTTTGGTGTCAATGTTGTCAAACGTGCATTAAGCAAAAACATGATCATCGATGTGGCCCACTCATCGCCGCAAGTCGTGAAAGAAGTATTGGCCCTAGTGGATCGCCCTATTGTGCTTAGCCACACAGGTATTCATGGCCACTGCCAAACCAAGCGCAACATTCCTGATTCACTCATGCAAGCCATTGCCGCCAATGGAGGAGTCGTGGGCATAGGTTATTGGAACGACGTGACGTGCGATGATACACCCGCTGGTATTGTAAAAACCGTACGCGCAGCCATTGATTTAATGGGTGTGGATCATGTGTCCCTTGGCTCTGACTACGACGGCACAGTGGAAACCCAATTCGATACATCAGAACTGGCCGCCCTCACCCACGAAATGCTCAAGCAAGGATTCAGCGAAAGCGAAATTAAAAAAGTCATGGGAGAAAATATGCTGCGTGTGTTGCGCGCAAACCTAAAGTAATCCCTTATAATACAAGGCTGACTTTTTAGGTGAGCCATTATGTGTGAATTACTGGGCATGAGTGCCAACACCCCAACGGACTTATGTTTTAGCTTCACAGGTCTCACCCAACGTGGGGGCAACACCGGCCCCCACAGTGATGGCTGGGGCGTGGCGTTTTTTGAAGGCAAAGGTTTACGCACGTTCCATGATTCCAGCGCCAGCGCCAACTCCCAAGTGGCGTCCTTAGTACAAACCCTCCCCATAAAAAGTGAAACCGCCATCTGCCACATTCGCCAAGCCAATGTGGGCGATATTTGCTTAGCTAACACTCATCCTTTTGTGCGTGAACTTTGGGGACGCAATTGGGTGTTTGCACACAACGGGCAAATCGCCAATTTCAAAGGGCGAGTGGATGTATTTGAACCCATCGGCGACACCGACAGCGAACGCATCTTTTGCGACATCATGAATCACATACGCGCACGCCTCACCCGAAATGCCAGCCTCGAAGATTTGTGTGCACTACTCACGGAACTGGCTCAAGGTTACGCCAAGCAAGGTGTGTTCAACTGTTTATTAAGTAACGGCGATTGGCTGTTCACGTTTTGCAGCACCAAACTCGCATGCATTACTCGCCGCGCACCATTTGGTAATGCGCAATTAAAAGACGCCGACGTCACCGTGGATTTTGCTGGTGAAACCACACCCAAAGACGTAGTCAGCATCATCGCCACAGAACCACTGACCACAGATGAAGCCTGGCACATTTATCAACCCGGGGAATGGAAGCTATGGCAAAAAGGAGAAGTCTTAATGGAAGGAGCTGTGAAGAAGAGTGTTTGAATGAGTCTGACGTTTATTTAAGTCTGACGTCGGGAGACGGACGTCAGGAGCTTTTCTTTGATAAGAGAGACGAGCTTCGCTAACGGGAGATGCTTTGTTTGGTGAAGCTGGAAAGTTTGTTGATAAAGTCGGAAGGCGCTACGCTTTTCCGAGCTACGAGCTCCTCGCTTCAACGCCTTCATCGTCGCCTCATCTGCCAAAAACAAAGCCGAAGCCGAACGCAACAAAGTAGAAGCCATCGAATATTTTACTAATCAATATCGCAACATGTTATTAGCCAACATGGATGATTATATTGAAAAGTATGATGAGTATTTGAAGTAAGCTTCGAGTCGGGTGTCTGACGTCTGGGGTCGGACGTCTGGGGTCGGACGTCGGACGCGAATTTGAAAGTCTGACGTCTGGAGACGGACATCGGACGCTTTTCTTTAGGAGATGCACGCTTCGCTGACGGGAGATGGAAGACGCTTTGTGCGGTGAAGCTGGGAAGTTTTTGGTTAAGTCGGAAGGCGCTACGCTTTTCCGACCTACGGGAATATTTCAAGATCGTCCATATCATTGATATTTCTAGGGTTTATAGTCCCAATATATGTTAAAACTCCCTCAATGACATTTTCATTTTTTGTACTAAGTAATTTCTGTTTGAATTCTATTAACCGTTTCTTTTCGATATCTAACTGATTCCGTTTCAATTTTATATTAAATACTGAAACTAAATTATTTGGCGCCTCTGATTTATTTAAATTAATTTTAAATGAAGATTTTTCAAAGCTTGTACAAACTTTACTATAAACTTTTTGAAGCTTATCTTTGTTATTCGAAGAAATAATAATGTCATCCATATAAACTGAAACCTTTACATTGTTCATCTTATTTAGATGTTTGAGCATAGATCCCAAGTTACTATTTTGAAGGCAAAGAGATGCAATAATTGGAGACTGGTTAAATCCAAAAGGCAACGTTTCTTGGGTGCTGTTTGGTTTTTTGACAGTTGATAATTTAGCAAATTCCCGCGCTTCGTTATAAGGCATCAACTTCTTTAAGTTTCTAGTAATCCTTGATTTATTTATACTCCCAAAGAAATCTTGTATATCAAGCCTTGTAAAATACTTATCATTTAAATGTGATTTAATTGCCTCTACATGCCCACCTTCTCTTAGGTGATAGTAGTATTTAGGAAAAACCCACCTAGATTCAATTATTTTTTTAAGTCGTTTCCCAACAACTTTTGATTCATCGCTTTGAGTAAACACCCATATACCTGGCTTAAGTTCAAACCTTGAATTCCATTTCATATCTTTTGACCAAAGCGATAGTTGTAAACCACGTTCAGGAGTACTGAAACTTCATTGACTAGTTTTGCTAGCCAATAAGAAGTAACCGCGATATCCCGAACTAGGCTTAACATGTTTTTAAAATTTTTCATGTTAATTTTCTCCTATTAAGTCTGGCGGACCTAGCGCGGAGCGCATGGTTTAAAACCAAGAAGCCAGTAATAAACATGAAAGCAAATTACAGGTATCCAAGTATCACTGAGTGACAATAAGAGATTAGATTCGAACTGCTTGCCGAACGAGCCTAATGCCAGACTCTTTCATTCTTGTACAAGATACCCATTATTTCAAGTGTCGATCAAGGGGTTAGAAAGATCGAATCAAGGGGTCAGAGTACTTGATCATAACCTGCCAAGATTTACCAACCTATTTCGCGCGCAAGCGCCCTCCCACAACATCTCAGAACAAACCGGAAACCAAACCCGTACCGATACCAACATGCGATTTCTGAGCACCGCTATAACCAAAGCGGTCGATCACCCCATAAGAGGCGAGCGGTGTGAAGTATGAGCGAAGAGGGGGGTGGGGATACTTCCCCACAAGAGAAACCGTGCTGGCTTTAATTTACCAGAACACATCAACCTAGATAATTATCAGAGAAGCGAAAACGCACTTGCGCAAAAAGGTAATGGATACCCGCCTTTGCGGGTAAGAAAAAATAGGAAAATGGGGACTGACAAGATAACGCTAACGCTAAAGAGTTAAAGCAACCCCTGTGTGATTGCCAGTTTAATAACCTCGCTGGACTTATCCCACATTGATACATTAACCCCATTCACTATCAATTGACCGCCATTTTGTAAATGTTGTGCTAACTGACTTTGCTCAACCCAAATATAATTTTTTCGCTCTGAGTAAGCGGTCCCTGAACAACCTTGATAACTGGATGCGTTATTGAGCTGTTCACTAGAGATATACGGAACTCGCACTACAAAGCTGACATAATGATCATTGCGTACATACTCTTTCGAAACCAACTGTAATTTACCTAAAAAATGACAGCCCGTTTCTTCATGGAATTCTCTCAGCGCTCCTTGCTCAAAAGTTTCACCTTTATCCAAACCGCCACCGAAAGCGCCATAACCGCGGTGACTTTGTAGGCCTGTATGATCGGCCAATAGCAGATAGCGTCTGCCATCTTCCTGTGCATAAGCAATCACGCCTGCAGCTGTAATATCTTCATGAGAGCAACCCAAAGAAATCAACGTGATAAACAGCAAAAGCAATGGCTTCATCACAATACCAAGACCCAACATTACAAAATTTAAATACAATGTGCCTGATGATCTTTACAAAGAAAAGTCAAAACAACTCTCACTCACAGCTAAATAGGCATTTTTTAAAAGCAATAATTTAAAAGACTAAATCAAATGTAAGCATGTATTACCGCACACCGGCGAGACAAAGCACAAAAGAAGCTAGGTAGAACAGAACGGAAACCAAGCCCGAACCGATAACAACATGCGGCATCCGAGCGCCGCATAACTAAAACTGAGGGAAATATATAAGGTTGGCGGCGTGAGGCTAGCCGCGAAGCGGGGATCCGGGGTGCAACCCCGAGAAAAAGAACCGTGCTGGCTTTAATTTACTAACACACAACAACCTAGATAATTCTTAAAGGAACGATAACGCACTTGCGTCACGCGCAGGCGCCCTCCCACAAAGACAAATCATTCATTAAGCGAACGCTTCAACAGTTTATCAAACACAAACGGCCCAAACGGCAATAACGACGCCACCACCCCACTGGGCATAGCCCACAAAGGTAACTTCACCTTCGCAGCCGTTGACATCAACATATACACATACAACATAAA